>JBQCFU010000035.1:0-11404 GCA_051958775.1 Pseudolabrys sp. | reverse complement strand
GGTTTCGATTTCAGGCGCAGCGCCGGTCGCTCGATGGCGAGATAGGTTGCGGTCGACAGAGCGGACGTGATCGACAGGGCCAGGACAAAGCTGAAAGCGATCTCAGCGAACGTGTCCGGATGGCGTCCTCGCAGGTACCATCGGTACAGGCCCCAGATCACCGGCAGATGCCAGAGATAGAAGCTGTATGAGATGGTTCCGAGCCAGCGGATCGGGCCCCATTCCAGCACGGCTGCAAGGCGATTTATTCGCCCATCGACTGTCGCCACTGTGACAATCAGAAGCAGAGCGGCGAAAAACATCGCGAAGCCGAAGTCGCGGTCGGCTCGGGTGAGGACGAGGCCAGCGGCCATGGCACACCAAAGGCCGGTCTGCAGCGAACGACGGGAGATGCTGTCACTCTGCGTCGTGGTGGCATGGAAGATAATCGCGGCGAGCATACCGACTCCGAACAGGTCTGCCTGGCACAGGATGCTGCGCAAATAGACGGCGAGCCAGTTCCCGCCCCACTGAAGGTAGAACTGGGTTGCAGGATCACCATGGACCTGTGCGGCGCCGATCGCGCGGCAGACAATACCCACAACAATCATGCCGAATGACACGGCGATGGCCGCCCGCTGCAAGCCCAGCCGCCGGCTGAGATGCACCGCGCCGAACGCCAAGAGCGGCAACACAATATAGAAGCAGACTTCGGTGGTCAGCGACCACGACACGCCGAGGCCGGTCTTGATGGTCCATGGCGTGAGTGTATGCGCCAGTATCAGATTGGAGAGGATAGTGCCGGGATCGCTGATCCGACCCAGGATATCGGCTGTTCCCTCGACGCCGGCGTCGCTGACCAGAGCAGGGTGGGTGTAAGCGAGTCCGAAACCGAAGGTGACGATCAGGAAGATCGCCACATAGGCCGGATAGATGCGCAAGATACGGTTCGCAAAGTACTGAGGAATGTTGAAGGGCAGGCCGCGCGCTGCGGCGGACAGAAATGGTCCGAACAACAGAAAGCCGGAGAGCACGAAAAACAGCGTCAGGCCCTGGCCGGCTGCATTGATCACGCGATGCACAGCGGGTGAGAGCAATTCCGCGGGTACCAGATGAAGATTAAAGTGCCCGACCATCACCGACAGCGCGGCGGCAGCTCGCAGACCTTCGATGCCGGCAAGGCGCCGGCCCGAAGTCGGTGTGGCTTTGAATGTGGAATCCGGCTCGCGCGCACGCGTCTGCGACATCGGTGCCCCTTATAGAATGACGGAAGTCGAGCCGGTCAGTCGGCGCGGCCTGACAACAATTCGCGCTGGATCGTCCACCAGATGATTTTGACGTCCAGCCACAGCGACCAATGCTCGATATAATCAAGATCATAGTCGACGCGCGAGATCGCCTGATCGGCGCTGGCTGTGCTGCCGCGGCAGCCGCTGACCTGCGCAAGACCGGTAATGCCGGGCTTGATGGTGTGCCGCTGGAAGTAATACGGCACCAGATCCTCATAGAGGGTGCTCGCCGCCTGCATGCCGGGGACATGCGGACGCGGTCCGACCAGCGACATATCGCCGATCATCACATTGATGAGCTGCGGCAGTTCATCAAGACTGGTCCGGCGCAGGAAGCGTCCGAGGCGTGTGACACGCGGGTCGTTGGCTACCGTCTGCTTCACGCCGAACGAGTCGCCGAGATGCACATGCATCGTACGAAACTTGTAAATCCGGAATCGCTGATTGAGATGCCCGTAACGATTCTGAGTGAAGAACACCGGTCCCGGCGACGTCAGCTTGATGGCAATGCTGATGAAGGCGAGTAATGGTGAAAGCACAACCAATGCACCGGCTGCGCTAGCAACATCGAACCATCGCTTTGTGATCGAGCGAGACGGTTCGCTCAATGCGCCGCGGTGCGAGAGATAATAAAGACGTCGGCGCGGGATGTGCCGATGTTGCTTGTATTGGATGGGCGGCGAGAACAGTGGCCGCCGGCTCCGCCAAATGGATGCGACATCATCGGATTGCGAAGGCAGCGTAGCAGATGAGGTCATGAGAAGCTCCGTTGCATTGTCTTGCGGCGCGCGGCTGTCGGGCCATTATTGAAACGGCCATTTCCGATCACGTCGTGCGTCTTGATTTCCGCGTCCGCCGTCTGAATCTCACTCACGCCTTTTCAATTCCCGATTCATGCGACGCGCGGAAGAAAGCTTGATGACGTTCTTGGAAAAAATGTGGCGTTGCAGCGTAACAGAACGATAATGAATGTGACCCATGTTCACAGCTCTGATGCTTAGTCATCGGAGTTATGAAATTGAAATGATCGCGTGCGTATCTTGAACTTCACACGCGAATGGTGATCGTCGTTGATGAGCGATCACATTGGGAAAAGTAAACGAGTTCCGGTCATCGTTTCTTCTATGTGCGCAGAGATCGACGCGCGCGGTTTATGATTGTGGCTTTGCTGTGCGCTTTGCCCATTGGTGCCATATCGAGGAGATAATGACGAAATCGCAGCCACATCGGATGATTTATGCGCCATTGGCTGCGTAAATATTCACCGGCGATGGCGGTACAATGGACAAAAAATTTTGAGATTCTTCGGAACGTTCGTGACGCTCGCGCGTTTGGGGTCGTGGGGAAATGGGATGAAAAACGAGCATCTGTTTCATTGTAGAGCACATGCTCGGGTGACGGTTCTTGCCTTTTGTTGTTGGCGTAAAGGGTTGGTCGAAGATGGGTTTGCGAATTGTCGCAGCGATCGCTGTTGCTTTGTCTGTCGCGGGCTGTTCCGCATCCTCTTCGACTATTGCGACAAGTTATGAGTCCGCAAGAGCTGAATCGCCTCGGGTTCCGGCGGGTATTTACACATTGGGCCCGAACGATCAGGTGCGTGTCCAAGTTTACAACGAGCCGACAATCAGCGGCGACTACATGGTTGATGGCGCAGGGTTTCTTGCGATCCCGGTTGCCGGTCGTGTGCGCGCCATCGGCATGACGACGGCGCAGCTTGAACGTCAGATTACAGCGAAGCTCAACAGCGGAATTCTCAAGGATGCGCGTGTCACGGTGCAGGTGAGCGGCTACGCGCCGTTCTATATCCGGGGCGAAGTGAAGAAGCCGGGTGAATTCCCCTACAAGCCGGGATTGACTCTGGGGGATGCGGTTGCGCTTGCGGGTGGCTACACTTATCGCGCCGATGAAAGCAAAGCTTATGTGCGTTCGGCTGGAGCGGGCGTAGAGAATGCGCGTCCACTCGATGTCGATCGGTCGATTTCGCCCGGCGACAACATCCGAATTCCGGAACGGTTCTTCTGAAGCTGTTGATTGAGTGAGGTCTATGAAAATTGACCGCACCAATCGTCCGCAGCCTCCACAATCGTGAAAACGATCGTGCAACTGGAACTCGCCATCCTCACAAATGTCGCATTGCAAATAAATGATTCCGCAATGCCGAAAGGCGAACACGTGCATGATCTACGATGGTTGATGTCGTTCTTGATGGTGACTCCAAAGTTGCGCTGAAGCGAGCGCGCGCAACCGCGGATCGAATTGTCCGTCGCCATTCGGCGCGGATGTGTATCGCAACGCAGAGGCGGGTCGCTGTTCGACATGTGTGTCTGCCAAAAGCAGGTCGATCGACGTGTGTATCGCGTCTCGGCATGGAGTCTTGCTGTGATCGTCTTGCTGGCGTTGACGCCGCGCGCGCTGGCGCAAGTCTCGACGCCAATCACCCCGTTGTCGTCTCCGCCGTGGAGCTCGCTTGATGTATTTGAGCCCGTCCCCTTCGCCGATCTGCTGTCGCGCAATCCCGATGATATCGCGGGCCCGGAGGATACGCCGGTGAAGACACGTGAATATCCCGGCTATGAGCAGATTGGCATTCGCGCTGGCCCGTGGATGATCAAGCCCTCGGTGACGGGTGGTGTCTCTTACGACAACAATGTCTTTGCGACCGGTGCGGACAAGCAAGGCGATTTGGCCGCGACCATCAAATCGTCATTAGGCGTGCAGTCTCTCTGGGAGCGACACGGCATCGACATCCTGGGTGACGTCCGGTCAACCCATTATCGGCGCTTTTCCCAGCTCGATCAGACCGACGCCAGCCTGCGTGTCCGTGGGCGACTCGATCTCTGGCACGATGCTGCGATCCTCACCAGCTTTCGCGTGGCGAAACAGCACGAAGGCGTTGGGTCCTTGACGTCGCCGACCGCGGCCGTCGCGCCGACGCCTTATGATCTCGCTTCCGGCGACGTCACTTACTGGCAGCGTTTTAACCGGCTGGCGGCTTCGATCGGTGTGCGGACCGACTATTACAATTTCGGTTCGACGCGCTCGCGCGATGGCACGATCATCAATCAAGATAGCCGGGACGGGCGGATTTCGGTGGCGCATGGCCGTCTCGATTATGCGCTGACCCCGGCGCTCGGGCTTTTCAGCGCTCTTGAAGTCAATCAGCGCGACCTGCGCGGTACGCCGACGCAGTCGCTTTCATCGGACGGCTACCGGTCCCTGTCGGGTATCAATGTTCGGTTCGGACACTTGATATGGGGCGAATTCGGCGCCGGCTATGCAAGCCAGCGGTTCCAGGATCCGACGATCGGCACCATCGCCGGGCCGGCATTCCGCGGCATGCTCACATGGAGCCCGACGCGGTCGCTCGATCTGCATTTCAAGGCGGAGCAGATCGTCACCGAAGCTGCCGATACGGTTGCGGGCGGCATCAAGGCAAATGCGTTTCAGCTCGGGGCAGATTACGAGCTACGCCGTAATCTCATCCTGTCGGTCGCGGGAACATATGAGCGCGATCAGTTTTTCGGCCAGCCGCGCAACGACGAGGTCCGCTCGATCCAGACAGAGCTGAAATACGTCATCAATCGCTACAGCACGATCTCGCTGCAGCACCGCTATTTCCGCAGGGACAGTAACGTCCCGTCCGCCAGCTACGACAAACACGAGGTGGGGGTGAATGTTACAGCGCGCTACTGATGGTCGCTACGAGCCCGCGACTTATTATGAACCGGTTCCATCGCCAAAGGCGAATACGTGGGACGGTATCACCGTATCCGAGATCATGCGGATCCTGCGACGGCGTATCAAAGTGATTGGCGCGACGGTGGCGGTGCTCGTTATTGCCGCCATCCTCGTCATTCTCCTGGTGAAGCCGACCTATACGGCTACGTCGACGGTGCTGATCGATCCGCGTCGCCCCAACGTCGTCAATATCGACACCAAGAATCAGCCAGCGATCCAAAGTCCGCAGACTGACGATGCGGCTATCGAGAGCCAGGTGCTGCTGATTCAGTCGATCGCGGTGCTGCGCCGGGTTGTCGAATCGATGAAGCTGACTGACGATCCTGAATTCATCCCGAAGCCCAGTATCATGGGGATGTTCACGGCCCTGCTGCCTGCAGCACAACGGGCGGGTGGCGACGCACAAGAAGTCAAAACGATTTCCGCCATCGCGATTTTGCAGAACAAGCTTAAAGTCGTGCGTCAGAAGAACACGTTCCTGGTCGACATCAATGTCGGTCTGCATGATCCGTACCGGGCGGCCGAAATCTCGAACGCGATCGCGAGTGCTTACTTCGAGGAGTTGATCCGATCCAAGTCCGATGCGAACAAGACCGCGGCGGACTGGCTGAACGATCAAATGAACGAACTGAAGTCGCGCGTTGAGGCATCGGATCGCGCAGTTGAGCAATATCGCGGCGAGCATAATCTGACGCTTGCCAAGGGCGAAACCGTCAACAGTCAGCAGGTCTCAGATCTCAATACCAAGCTGGTGCAGGCGCGGGCGGATGCTGCCGAAGCCCGTGCAAAATACAATCAGGTTGCCGAGATCGCGCGGAGCAAGGCCGACCCCGGCTCGCTGACGGAGGCCTTGTCATCCGACACGATTGCGCGACTGCGAGGTCAGTATGCGCAGTTGCAGGTCAATGAGGCGGATTTGTCGAGTCGTTATGGGGCTCATCACCCGCAAGTGACAGCGGTTCGTGCGCAACTACGCGATACACAGAAGCTCATCAAGGACGAGGTGACGCGCATTCTGCAGAGTCGACATCATGGCTATGAGGTCGCGGCGGCTCGTGAAAAGTCGCTTTCGGACAGCCTCAAAGCGTTGCAGGATGTGTCAAGCACATCGGGACAGGCAGAGGTGCGGCTTCGGGAATTACAACGCGAAGCCGATGCTAACCGGTCGCTCTACGAGGCTTTTCTCGGAAATTACAAAGAGGCGACCGCGCGCGAGAGTTTCCAGTTGCCGGAAGCGCGTATCGTCACCCGGGCGACTGCGCCGCTTCAGCCGTCCTTCCCCAAGCCGCTATTGTTTCTGGGATTGGCCATTCCACTCGGCGCTGCTTTCGGTTCGTTGATTGCGGTCGGGATAGACCGCTTTGACCGGCGGGTGAAAACCCTGGATCAGGTCGAGGCGATTTCCGGGATGCCGGGTATCGCGACATTGCCGCTGATCGGCCTGCGAGAATTGTCGCATATGACCAAGCGCGGGAAGCGAGCGCTTTCTGAATATCAGGCCCAATCGCCCCGTATCCTGCCGTTGGCGCTGCAGCCGCCGCTGATGCGCTACATCGTCGAGGAGCCAAATTCGGTATTCGCCGAAGCTATTCGCGCGGTGCGGCTGAGTGTGCAGCGTGCAGCCCATACGCGGCGGATGCAGGTGATCATGCTGACTTCGGCCATCGACGGCGAGGGTAAAACGACACTGGCAGCTAATCTGGCGTTGTCCTACGCGATGATGGGCGTGCGCACATTGCTGATCGAAGGCGATATGCGCAATCCGGAGGTCTCCCGGTCGCTGTGTCCCAATGCGGAGGTTGGTTTGTTCGATGTGGCGCGCGGCAAGGCGTCGCTGCAGCAGGCGGTTCTGACGGAAAAGACCACGGCGCTGTCGGTGTTGCCGTCGCCGGTGACGGAAGATGCGGCGGTGATGACCGAGTTCGCTTATTCCGAAGCCATGAGCATGATCATGAACGAGCTGCGTCGTCACTTCGACATGATCATCGTCGACGCTCCGCCGCTGGTGCCGCTGGTCGAGAGCAGGGCTCTCAGCGAGTACGCTGACGGGATCGTGCTGGCGGTCGGATGGGATCGGACGCCGGAGGATCTGGTGGCGCGTGCCGTCGATCTGCTGGCGCCGATCAGGGATCGCATCCTGGGCGCTGTGTTGACATGCGCGGATCTGCGGCGGTTGCGTGGCTACGGCTATTACCAGAGCGAGGCTTACGTCAAATCCTACCATGATCGGGAGACGAAGCAGGCGGTGAGCTCGTAGCGGTCGTTGACGTTGAGGATAGGTCGTTCATGCCTGCCGTTTTGATGGTCAGTGGATCGTGGCCGCCGGAAGCCTGTGGGGTCGGCGATTACACTGAGAGGCTTTGTCGCGAACTCGAGGCGAGCGGAATTTCTGTCAACAGATTTTCCGATCCTGGCCTGTCGCGCCCCTATTCACCCGGTGTGATCAAGAGTGCCGCGAACGCCGACTGCGATTTGGTCCACATCCAGTATCCCACAGCTGGCTATGGCCGATCGTACACGCCTGCAGCGCTTCCGCTAGCTCTGCGCGACAAGCCCGTCGTCGTCACGTTGCACGAATATTCGATCTTTCGGTGGTATCGGCGCGCCTGGTTTGCGCCCTATGCCCGACGCGGCGCAGCGCGGATTTTCACCACTGATGAGGAGCGGCGGCTGTTTGAGCGGCGCTTCCCGCGTCGTGCAGGTCTCGACGAGACGATCGAGATTGCGAGCAATATTCCGGTGGCATTACCGAGACCTGAACGGGATCGGACCCGTGTCGTTTCGTTTGGATTGATCGCACCCAACAAAGGTATTGAGGATTTTCTGACGCTCGCCGAACACGCGCATGCGGCCCGAAGTCCGTTTTCCTTCGAGGTAATTGGTGCGGTTCAGGAGCGCCACCGTGCCTACGCGGATGCGGTCAGGCAGCGCGGGAGCGCCGCCGGTGTCACCTTTGCCATCAACATTCCCGACGACGCGGTGGCGCAGCGTCTCGCCGGTGCGGGCTACGCTTATCTTCCCTTTCCAGACGGAGCATCGGGAAAGCGGGGAACGTTGGCGGCAGCGCTGATTAACAAGCTTGTCGTTATTACCCGGCACAGCGCGATTACGCCACCTTGGATCTCCGCGGCGACTTTTCATGCGCGAGACGCGGAGGAGACATTCTCACTGCTGAATATGCTGTCTACGGATGAGAACGCCTGGGATGCCGCTGTCCGGAAGGGGGGTGCCGCCGAGACGCGTTACCGCTGGGACGGCATCGCGCGCCGGCACGCCGCTCTCTATGATCTGTTGCTCAGAACCCGGCAGGCACCTGCCCGTGGCAGAGCAAACGAGCCCTCACGATCCATCTCGGATGTCAGCCTGAAGGAAGGTGCACGATGACCATCGCATTGGAGAACTATGCCAAGCGGTATCTGCCGCAGCCCGCAGTCGATGTCCTTCGGTTGATGAAATACCGGATGGATCTTGCGAGGTTTCCGAAGAAGGTCGTCCGGCATGTCTACGGCTCGCATACGATGCAAATGAACATCAGCGACCGCGTCGCGTCGGAGTGGTACGACAAGGACTGGACGCTGCCGCCGGAGATCGAATTCTTTTCACATGGGCAGATTGTGAAGAGCGGTCGCATCTTCGACCTCGGCGCCCATCAATGCCTGATCGCGATGCTGCTGGCGCGCGATATCGTTCCTGAGGGCAGGGTCGTGGCCGTCGAGGCAAACCAGCACAATGCTGCGGTCGCGCGTGACAATATTGCGTTGAACCACGCGGATAATGTCGACGTCATTCATGCGCTGGTGTCGCGAACCAGCGGTCGGGCGCATGCCGATTTCAGTTTCAATTCCCGGGCCAAACAGGGGCTCGGCGCTTTGGTCGGCGAGGCGATCGAAGGAATCAGCATCGATGATCTCTCGCGGCAGAAGGGCTGGCCCGATCTGGTCTATCTCGATATCGAAGGCTTTGAGATTGAGGCGCTGAAAGGCGCCAGCGAGACATTGGCGCGCTGGTGCCATTGGTTCGTCGAATTGCATGGCGATGATCTGCTCTCCCGCTACGGTGCTCGTAACGCCGACATTCTGCAGTTCTTCGATCGCGAGAAATTCGCCCGTTACGTCTGCATGCCCGACGGAGACAGTTTCCGGCTGGTGGCGGAGAACGAGCCGGTGCCTGTCGAACGTTGTTACCTGATCTTTGCCCCGCGTTCGGCGCGGCTGCTGGATAGCGGACCGGACCGCATCGCGCTGCGATGAAAGTGATCTACTACCGGAGTCCGAATGGCAATTTCGGCGACGATCTGAATGCGGTGCTATGGAAGGCGGTTCTGCGACCGGCATGTTTCGAGGCCGATGACGCGGTGCTGCTCGGGATAGGGTCGATCTTTCGCGAGGACTACCTCTCGGCAGCTTCGACCGATCGCAAACGTGTCTTCGTTCTCGGCAGCGGTGCCGGTACGGGCCCGCTGCCGAGCCGCTGGCCGAATGCCGACTGGTCGGTTCTCGCTGTGCGCGGGCCGCTGACGGCGCGCGTTATCGGCCGGCCGAGGTCGGCGATCACCGATAGCGCCGCGCTGCTGGCGACAGTGCCGGAACTGACGCCCGCCGGACCGAGGCGGAACGACATCGTATTCATGCCGCACTACAATTCGGTGGAACACAGTCGATGGCCCGAAATATGCCGGCGGCTCGGCATCACGTTCGTCGACGCGCGTGGACCCGTAGACCGAACGCTAGACCGTATTGCGCGCGCCAAGCTCGTTCTCACCGAAGCCATGCATGGAGCGATCGTTGCGGACACATTGCGCGTGCCATGGATTCCGGTGCTGTGCTCGCCAGCGATCCTGCCGTTCAAATGGGTCGACTGGACACGCTCACTTGACCTGAATTTTCAGCCTTTGGCGTTGCCGCCCAGTTCGGCGTGGGAGGCGCTCAAGCATGTCAAGATCCGGACCGTCGATGGCGAGGACGGCATGTATGGGCTATCGGAATCGGACGACGCTCTGATTGATGATTTCTTTCGACGTTATGGTCAGGTTGCGCCTGATGATCTTGCGCCGAAGAAAGTCGTGAGTCACGGACAAGCCAAGGTTCTGCGCAAGGTTGTGTCATCGTTCGACCGGATCTTCGCGGAGCGTGCAGGGAACGCGCTGCTCGCGGCGAGCAAACGGCAAGCTTTCCTGAGTGCTGACGCCGTCTTCTCGCAGCGTGTCGATCGGCTGCATGCAGCGGCGATGGTCTTGGAACGTGCGATCGTCGGGACCGCACATTAGGACATTGATGCGGCAGGCCGTTTCATGGCTGCGGCCATCACCATCGCGGTGTTGACGGCGGTGCCGAGCGCGTTGGCCCAGAGAATGCCGGGCGCGCCCATAAGATAGCCAAGCGCAAGCCCGGCCAATGCAAATGCGATGAGGCCTACGACGCGGGCAACGAACACCGCGCGGGTCCGATGAGTTGCGAGCAGGGAAATGGACGAGGCGCTGCGTGCGGCCTCGCAAACAATGGTCAGCGAGAGCGGCCACAACAGGGACGCGGATGCGGCGATTTCCGGCTTGCGATAGATCATCGGCAATATGACGGGAGCTGCGACGATGATGAGGATGCAATAGGTCAAGGCGCTGCTGGTGAAGATCGCGGTGCCGTAGCGGGCGAACCGCTGTGCATAGCCATGGCCGCGGTCGGCAACATTGTCAGCGATGCGAGGCAGGATCGAGAGGTTCAGGGCGGCGTTGAACTGGACGACCGGTGTCAGCAGGTTCTGGAGCGCGCGGACGATACCGGCTACGGCCGGGCCGCTGATCGCCGCAATGAGCGGAAAGATGCCCCAGGTGATCAGCCAGGACATCACCGCTGCTGGGGTGAGCCAGCGGCTAGCACTCCAGATCTTGGCTGCAAGCCAGATCACATGAGACGTGCGGCTGCGGACAGAGCGGCCGATATCCAGGGACAAAACCACAATGATGGCAGCGGCCGCGCCGAAGCCTGAAACGGCGATGACGGTCGCAACCGTGAGGAGATGCAGCGCTGTCAACGCAAAGGCACCGCCGACCGAGGCAATCGCATAGGCTATTGCGGCCGTGGCTGCGACCGATTGACGGTCCCGGATGTAACAAAGACGGCGGAAGAACAGGTAGAAGCGCTGCAGCGGATTGATAAGCGCAAGAATGACAACCGGCCACGCATAGGCCGGGAACGTCTGTTCGAGGATCAGGGCCGCAATCGCGAGCAGGACGCTGCTGCCGAGACTGAATGCGGCGACGACCCAGATCGCTGCGCGGTCGAGGCGCTGGCGGTTGCGTCGGCTGTAACGACTGACGATCGCCGGCAAGGCATCGATGATCAGGGAGGTCTGGACCGCTTCGATGAATAGCGCTGCAGTCCAGATAACCACATAGCGGCCAA
>JBQCFU010000034.1:0-2494 GCA_051958775.1 Pseudolabrys sp. | reverse complement strand
GGCGCAACTTCTCACGCGCATCCGCGATCTCGGCGCCGGCCTCGCACTCGACGATTTCGGCACCGGCCACTCGTCGCTCGCCTATCTGCAGCGCTTCCCGTTCGACACCATCAAGATCGACCAGTCGTTCGTGCGCACCACCCACCGCGGCACACGGCCGGTGATCCTGCGTTCGATCATTTCGCTGGCACACGATCTGCGCATGGACGTGGTGGCCGAGGGCGCGGAGACGGATTCCGATGCCGTCGAGCTTTACCAGCTCGGTTGCGAATATGCGCAGGGCTATGCGTTCGGCGAACCGATGACGGCCCAGGAAGCGACCCGGCTCCTGACCGGCGAGCAGGTCGTCGCTGCGGTGGCCCGTTGATCTAGCCGCCGTCATGCGCGGACTTGATCCGCGCATCCATCTTTCTTTTGAAAAACATAGGTTGTTTTGAAAAAGATGGATTGCCGGGCATTCGGCGTTTTAACGCCGTCTTCGACGGCTATGCCCGGCCTGACAGATCGGGGGTTAGGTCCGCTTATTCCGAATCGCGCCCGTCAGGCGTGGCCGGCGTCACTCGACAGCATGCCGGGATGAATGCCGATCTTCTGCAACGCGCGATTGTATTTCTGCTCGACGTTCTGGCCGAATAGCAATTCCGGATCGGCCGGACAATGCAGCCAGCCGTTGCTCTGGATTTCCTGCTCGAGCTGTCCCGGCGCCCAGCCGGCATAGCCTAGCGCGAGCACGGCGCTGCGCGGACCTTCGCCGCTGGCGATCGCCTTGAGGATGTCGAGCGTCGCCGTCAGACACACGCCGTCATCGATCGGCAAGGTCGCGTTCTCGACCACGTAATCGGCGGAGTGCAGCACGAAGCCGCGGCCGGTCTCGACCGGACCGCCCTTGAGCACACGAACATTCTCCGCGTGGTTCGGCAACTGGATGCCTTCACCATCCGGGATCACGTCAAGCTGCACCAGCAATTCGGGAAAGCTGATGTTCGGCGCCGGGTGATTGACGATGATACCCATCGCCCCTTCGGCCGAGTGCGCACAGATATAGATCACGCTGCGGGTGAACCGCTCGTCGTTCATGGCCGGCATGGCCACGAGCATCTGCCCGTCGAGAAAACCGCCGGCTTTCTCCAGACCGCCTTTGCGTGCACCTTTGCGGGGCAATCCCATCTCCGGATGATCGTTCGTGACTCGCCTCTTACTGTGCATGTTGGACGAGATCAGGGCCTGCGCAAGGCCATTCGGGCGCGAAATTGCCGAAATCGCACGCTTTTCGCCGTCCTCACGACGAATTCAGTGGCTTGTGTGCTCCGTGGTGCCTAAATGCACCGCCATGAAGCGCTTACTCGCTCTTGTCCTGCCGGGGCTTGCTCTCGCGATCATCGCCGCGATGCCGGCTGTCGCCGCCGACACCAGCGCGCGGTCCACGGTCAATTTGATCGGCGGCACACGCAGCGCGGACGGTCTGTGGCAGGCCGGCGTCGAAGTCACCTTGGGCCCGGGCTGGAAAACCTACTGGCGCTATCCGGGTGATTCCGGCGTACCGCCGAAATTCGATTTTGAAAAATCCGACAATGTTGCCGCGGTCGATCTCGCCTGGCCGGCCCCGCACGCCTTCGCCGACGGCAGCGGCACATCGATCGGCTACAAGCAGCGCGTGGTGTTTCCGCTCACCATCACGCCGCGCGATCCGAAAAAACCGGTCACGCTGCGGCTCGAACTCGATTACGCCGTTTGCGAGAAGCTGTGCGTGCCGGAACAGGCGAAAGCCGAACTCGCGTTGCAAACGCCGCAGGCCTCGCTCGATCCACGGCTGACAGAGGCTCATGCACGCATTCCCAAGCCGGGCAAGATCGGCGATGCCGCGCCGCTCGCGATCCAATCGGTCAGCGTGACGCCGGGACAGAAGCCGCAAGTGAACGTGACCGTCGCCGCGCCCGCCGACACGCCGGTGGAATTGTTCGCCGAAGGCCCGACACCCGCCTGGGCGCTGCCCATTCCACAGCCGCAGCCAGCCGGCGCCGCGCCGCACCGCTTCACCTTCGATCTCGACGGCCTGCCGAGCGGCGCTACGGCCAAGGGCGCGACATTGATGCTCACCGTGGTTGCCGGCGACAAGGCGATCGAAGTTCCCGCCCGCCTCGACTAATCCGGCCCGCACGTTATTCTGCGCTCATTCCATTGTCAGTTTGAGAGGACGCCATGACGATCAAGGTCGGTGACAAGCTGCCCAGCACCACGTTCTATGTGATGACGGGAGAAGGCCCGAAGCCGAAGAGCACCGACGAGGTGTTCAAGGGCAAGAAGATCGCGCTGTTCGGCCTGCCCGGCGCTTACACGCCGACCTGCTCCAACATGCACATGCCGAGCTTCATCAAGAACACCGACGCCATCAAGGCGAAGGGCGTCGCGACCATCTGAATGACCGCTGTCAACGATCCGTTCGTGCTGGCGCAATGGGTGAAGGACACCGGCGCCGAGGGCAAGGTCGAGGCGC
>JBQCFU010000033.1:0-2655 GCA_051958775.1 Pseudolabrys sp. | reverse complement strand
CGAGGCTGGCGAAGCTCCAGAGTTCGAGCGGCTGGATCCGGTCGTAATCGAGAATGACCTCGGGCACGCCCTCGTCACTGTATCGGCCGATCGGCGTGCCGAAGCGGTCGGTGAGCGGACCATTGTGCTTGACCAGCCCCTCCAGGGTTTCCCAGGTGAGATTGAGGCCGTCGAAATCCGGGTAGCGATGTTCGAGCGACACGACGATGCGCAGCGCCTGGGAATTGTGCTCGAACCCACCGTAATCGAGCATGCAAAAGGCGAGCGCCCGCTCGCCGGGATGGCCGAACGGCGGATGACCGAGATCGTGCGAGAGCGCGAGGCATTCCGCGAGGTCTTCGTCGAGGCCGAGCGCGCGGGCCAGCGACCGCGCCACCTGCGCGACTTCGAGCGTGTGGGTCAGCCGGGTCCGGTAATGATCGCCTTCGTGGAAAACGAACACCTGCGTCTTGTGCTTGAGCCGCCGGAACGCGGTCGAGTGGATGATGCGGTCGCAATCGCGGCGGAACACATTGCGGGTGGCGCTGGGCGGTTCAGCAAAAAGGCGTCCCCGGCTTTCGTCGGGATTGGAGGCGTAAATCGCCCGGTCTCGGCCCGCTTGGATTGCCATGGCTGGCAGTCACCTCACGTCATGCATGCCGCCGATGCGTCTTCCGGCAGCATATCTTCTCTACGGAAGCCGCGTTGACTCGCGGCAAACACGACTTAACTATCGGGATGCGGGCCTGCCAAGGGCACCTTATGTCGGGTGCTTTCTCTCAGGCAGCCTCGACCATGGACTTGAGACAATGACGGAAACGGTCACAGTCAGCGAACGCGCAGCGCAGCGCATCGGCGAAATCCTCTCCGGCGAGCCGGCGGGAGCGATGCTTCGCGTCAGCGTCGAGGGCGGCGGTTGTTCGGGATTTCAGTACCGGTTCGACGTCGAACAGGCGCGCGCCGAGGACGATCTCGTGCTCACCCGCGACAAGGCGGTCGTGCTGATCGACCCGGTGTCGGTGACCTATCTCGCCGGGTCCGAGATCGACTTCGTCGATGACCTGATCGGTGCCTCGTTCATCATTCACAACCCGAACGCCACCGCGTCCTGCGGCTGCGGCACCAGCTTCTCGCTCTGAGCTTTCTTAGACCGCCGCGCACCGAGATGCGCGGCGCGATCGCCGCTACTCCGCGGCGACGGCCGTCGGCTGCCCCTCGGGCGCGACCTCCTGAAGCTGCGGTTCCAGCCGCCGCTTCAGCATCCGGTCGACGCGGTCGAGATAGAGATAGACCACCGGGGTGATGTAGAGCGTCAGAAGCTGCGACAGGCACAGGCCGCCGACCACGGCCACGCCGAGCGGCTGCCGCAATTCGGCGCCGGCGCCCGTGCCAAGCGCGATCGGCAGCGCGCCGAAGATCGCCGCGAATGTCGTCATCATGATCGGCCGGAAGCGCAGCAGACACGCCTCGCGGATCGCCGCTTCGGCCGATAGACCGACCTGACGTCGCTCCAGCGCGAAGTCGATCATCATGATCGCATTCTTTTTGACGATGCCGACCAGCATGACGATGCCGATCATGGCGATCACCGACAGATCCATGCGGAACGCGATCAGCGTCAGCAGCGCGCCGATGCCCGCTGACGGCAGGCCGGACATGATCGTAATCGGATGGATGAAGCTTTCATACAAGATGCCGAGCACGACGTAAGCCGCAAACACCGCGGCCAGCACCAGAATGCCCTGCCCCTGCAGCGACTCCTGGAACACTTGCGCGTTGCCCTGGAAGCCGGTGCTGATCGTGATCGGCAGATTGGACGTGCGCTCGAGTTGCTGGATCGCGTCGACCGCCTGACCGAGCGACGCTCCCGGCGCGAGATTGAACGAGATCGTCACCGCCGGCTGCTGGCCCTGGTGATTGACCTGCAACGGACCGACCGTGTTGACGAGCTTGGTAACCGCGCTCAACGGGATTGACTGGCCGCTCGGGATACCGTTGCCGGTGACGCCCGCGCCGACGGCCGTGCTCGAATTGGTGATGTTGGTCTTCAGATAGATCTTCGACAGACCGCTGGCGTCGAGCTGGAAGTCAGGCCGCAGTTCGAGAATGATCTGATAGTCGTTGATCGGCGTATAGATCGTGCCGACCTGGCGCGAGCCATAGGCGTTGTAGAGTTCCTGCCGGATCTGATCGACGGAGATGCCATAGACCGCCGCCTTTTCGCGATCGATCTCGATCGAGACCTGCGGATTCTTGATGTAGAGGTCGCTGTTGACGTCGCGCAGGAACGACAATTCCGAGATCTTGTGCAGCATCTCGTCCGACGTCTTGTACAGCGCGTCGGTGTCGGTCGACTGCATCGTATACTGGTATTCGCCCTTGGTGATGCGGCCGCCCAGATTGATGTTCTGGATCATGCGGAAATAGCTCCGCATGCCGATCACCTTGCTAGTTTCGGCACGCAGGCGATTCATCACGGCGGTGGCTTCGCCGCGTTCTTTCTTGGGCTTCAAAGCGATGAACAGCCGGCCGGTATTGTTGGTCGAATTCGGACCTCCGACACCAATGGTCGAGTTGACATAGTCCACCGCCTTGTCGGCGCGGACGATCGCAGCGATCTCCTGCTGCCGCGAGCGCATCGCGTTGAACGAGATGTCAGCTGGACCTTCGACCGTC
>JBQCFU010000032.1:0-3676 GCA_051958775.1 Pseudolabrys sp. | reverse complement strand
AATCTGGTGGTCGTGACGGATACCGGCGCGCAGCCGCTGCAAAAATTCCCGCGCGGCTTCCACGTCATCGGATGAGATCAAATCAGTAAAAAGAGCTCCGCTCCGGAAAGCACGGCGCCTCGTTACTGCGCGCTCCAGATTGCCCGAACAACCTTCTCCGGTTTGATCGGCGTCTCGTTGAACTCGAGCTTGAGATGCGACAGCGCGTCGCAGACTGCATTGGCAATTGCCACCGGCGGCGCGATCGCGCTGCCCTCGCCCACGCCCTTCACACCGAACGGATTGAGCGGGGATGGATGATGCATGTGCACCAGATCGAGGTGCGGCATGTCACTTGCGCCCGGCACCAGATAGTCCATGAACGAGCCGACCAGTATCTGGCCGTCGGAGTCGTAGCTCATCTCCTCGAGCAGCGCACCGCCAAGACCTTGCACGGCTCCGCCATGGATCTGCCCATCGACCAGCATCGGGTTGATGACGGTACCGCAGTCATGAACGATCACATATTTGTCGATGGTGACACGGCCGAGATCGGGATCGACCTCGACCAGCGCCGCATGAGCGGCATAGGCCCAGGTCACCGTCGGCGGCTCGTAATAGGCCGTTTCTTCGAGGCCGGCGGCCATGCCCTGCGGCCGCGCATTGTCCCAGCCGGGGCGCGCCGCCTTGGCAATCGCTGCCAGCGTCACCTCATTACCCGGCACGCCGACGACACCGACGGCACCGTTGCGCAACTCGAGATCGCCGGCCGCGCATTCCAGCATGTTGGCGGCAATCGAGAACACCTTCTGCCGCAGCGGCTCGCTCGCTTGATGGATCGCGCCTGACAGCGTCACGGTGCTGCGGCTGGCAATGGTGCCGAATCCCATGGCGACGCCCGACGTATCTGCCAACGACATCACCACATCCCTCGGCTCGACCTTCCAGACGTCGGCGACGATCTGCGAAAAGCTCGTCTCCATGCCCTGCCCCTGCGGACAAGAACCGCCAGCGACATAAATCTTGCCGGTCGGATCGATGCGCACGGTCGCGCTTTCGAACGGCCCGACACCGGTGCCTTCCGTGTAGCAGCCAAGACCGAGGCCGAGATAACGGCCCTTCTCCCGCGCCGCGCGCTGCTTTTTCCGAAACTCCTCAAGTCCACCGATCGCGTCGAGCGCCAGACGCAGAGATTCCGGATAATCGCCGCTATCGTAGACGATCATCTCGCCGTCGCGATACGGAATGCCAAGATGGTATGGCATTTCCGCCGCCGGGATCATATTGCGCATGCGCACTTCGGCTGGATCCAGGCCGAGCTTCGCTGCGATCATGTCCATGATCCGTTCCATCGCGAAGGTCGCTTCCGGGCGACCGGCGCCGCGATACGGCGCGTTGGCGACCTTGTTGGTCGAAACGATCCGCGAGCGAACGTAGAAATGATCGAATTTGTACGGCCCCGGGAGATGCACCGCCGTGTGGTAGGCGATACCGGAGCCGATCGGATTCCATGCACCGCAATCGACGTAGAACTCGTCGCGGAATGCGATCAGCCGTCCCTCATCGTCGAAACCGGCTTCCACATCGTGAATCTGGTCGCGCGAATGGCACGCGCTGACGAAATGCTCGAACCTATCCTCGATCCACTTCACCGGTCGGCCGACCTCGCGTGCCAGGAACGGGATCACCAGGTCTTCCGGATAGACATGCCCCTTGGTCCCGAATCCGCCGCCGACATCGAGCGCAACGCAACGGATACGCGCCTCGGGAAGATTGAGCACCGTGGAGGCTTCGCGCTTGAGCCAATGCACCACCTGACATGCCGACCAGATCGTCATGGTATCGGTGCGCGGATCATGGCTCCCGACCACGCCGCGGCACTCCATCGGAATGCCGGCGTAACGATGGTGATGAAACCGCCGCTTGATCCGATGCGGGGCCGCGGCCAATGCCTTGTCGGTGTCGCCTTTCTCCACCGTGAAGTCGCCGATCTGGTTGGTGCCATATTGCTCGTGCAGCACCGCGCTTTCCGGCGTCAGGCCCGCGATTGGGTCGACCACAGCGGGCAACGGCTCGAGATCGACCTCGACGAGTTCGGCTGCATCCTCAGCCTGATAACGCGTCTCGGCCAGGATCACGGCGACGGCTTCGCCGACATGACGAACCTTGTCGTAAGACAACAAAGGCTGCTGCGGATTCTGGAATTTGTGCTGGACTTGCGTAGTCCATTTGCGCGGCAGCGAAAGCTGCGTGTCCGGCACCGGCGGCAACATCTGCGCCAGTTCCGGCCCGGCAATTGCATAAACCACGCCTGGCGCCTTGAGAGCGCGCGAGAGGTCAATCGACTTGATACGGGCGTGTGCCACCTGGCTGCGCACGAAAGCCGCGTGCAGCATCCCCGGCAGCTTGAGATCGGCAACGAACTTGCCTTTGCCGGTCAGCAGGCGCTGGTCTTCCTTGCGTGGGATCGACCGGCCAACAAAGCCATCATTCATTGCTTCAGACTTCGGCTTATCAGACATGGGCTGCCGCTCCCGTATTCTGCGCCCCGCGCATTTCGGCAGCGGCGGCCAGCACGGCCTTGACGATGTTCTGGTAGCCGGTGCAACGGCACAGCACCGCAGACAAGGCTTCACGCACCTCCTCCTCGTTCGGTGATGCGTTGGTGTTCAGAAAATCGATCGTTGCCGCCAGCATGCCGGGCGTACAGAAACCGCACTGCAAAGCATGGTTCTCGTGAAACGCTTTCTGCACGGGGTGGAATTTCCCACCCTCCGCCAGTCCTTCGATAGTGGTGATCTTGGCGCCATCCGCCTGGACCGCCAGCATCAGGCAGGATCGCGCCGCTTCGCCGTTGAACAGCACCGTGCAGGCGCCGCAGACCCCGTGCTCACAGCCGACATGAGTACCGGTCAGGTCGAGATGATCCCGCAAAAAATCCGCGAGCAGCGTACGTGGCTCGCATTGTCCCTGATAGTCGCGCCCATTCACCGTCACGCGAATATCGACCAGCTTTGTCATTGCATTTCCTTCCCTTGACGGGACGTCGCCTTCTTCACCGACGGTTGCGTTACGCCGCAGCGCGTTGCAGTGCGCGGCTAGTGAGAACCCGGGTCAGATGCCGTCGATAATCCGCACTCGCGTTGCGATCATCGAGCGGCTCAATCGCCTCAGCCGCAGCTTCGGCGGCGACGGCAATGCTTTTGGCATCGACAACACGACCCTGAATCGCACCTTCCGCGGCAGCGATCCGGCGCGAACACGCCGAGACTCCGGCGGTCGCGATCCGCGCGGATTTGCAAACGCCGCTATCGATTTCCAGAATGACGGCCACCGCGGCGATGGCGAAATCGCCGTGACGCCGCGAGAATTCCTCGACCGCAAACCGCGCGCCCTTCGCCATCTTGGGGAATCGGACCTCGGTGAGCACTTCATCTTCGGCAAGGCTGGTTATCATCGCGTCTTCGATAAGGTCGGCCGCAGCGATCCGCCGCTCCCCATTCGGGCCACGCACGCTCACCTCGCCGCCGAGCGCCTGCAACACCATCGGGATTTCTGCCGCAGCGTCGGCATTGGCGATAGACCCACCGATCGTGCCCCGCGAGCGGGTCGGCAGATGGCCGACCATGCGGATAGCAGCTTGCAGCACCGGCAAATCGCGCGCAACGATCGGCGAAAACTCTACCGCCCGCTGCCG
>JBQCFU010000031.1:0-3643 GCA_051958775.1 Pseudolabrys sp. | reverse complement strand
ACCGCGCTGCTCGTCGGCCTGCGTTATCCCGAGCGCTGCCTGAGCGTGACCGCGGCGGGCTGCGGCTATGGATCGAGCGCCGATCCGAAGATCGTGGAGCAGACCCGCGCAGCCTCGCGCGAGACCGCCGCGATGTTCGAGACCACCGACTTCGCCACTGCCGCCGCGAAATACGCCGACGGCGCAACCCGGCAGACGCACAAGAACAAAGACCCGCGCGGCTTTGCCGAATTCGCCAAGATGCTGGCCGAGCACTCGCCCGTTGGTCACGCGCTCACGATGCGCGAACTGCAAGCGAAGCGTCCAAGCCTTTGGGAGCTCGATGCGGATCTCAAGCGCTTCAATGTGCCGCTCTTGGTGCTCGTAGGCGACGAAGACGACTGGTGCCTCGAGTCGAGCGTATATCTCAAGCGCACCGTGCCGACCGCGGGTCTCGTGGTCATTCCCCGCTCCGGGCACACGATCACCAGCGAAGAGCCGGACAAGTTCAATGCGGCGCTTGCCGAACTGTTCGCTGACGCCGAAGCGGGCCGCTGGCTCGCCCATAAACCTGCTTAACCGAGGAGAAGACCGACGATGGATCTCAATCTTAAGGGAAAAACCGCGCTGGTGACCGGCGGAAGCGAGGGCATCGGCAAGGGCATTGCGCTCGCGCTCGCCAAGGAAGGCGTCGATGTCGCGATCTGCGCGCGGCGCATGGAGCCGCTGAAAGCGGCGGCCGACGAAATTGCCAAGGCCACCGGCCGCAAGATCGTGCCGATCACCGCCGATCTGCGCAGCGACAAGGACGCCAAGGCGTTCATCGAGCAGGCCCACAAGGCTCTCGGCCGCATCGACATCATGATCAACAATGCCGGCTCCGCGGCCGGCGGCGTGATCGAACATCTCACCGAGGATGACTGGGAGAAGGGCCTTCAGCTCAAATTCATGGGCTATGTACGCTGCCTGCGCTACGCGCTGCCGGTCATGGTCAAACAGGGCGGCGGTCGCGTCGTCAATCTGATCGGCAACGACGGCGTGAAACCGTCCTATTGGGAAATCTGCCCGGGCGCGGCCAACGCCGCCGGCCAGAACCTAACCATCTCGCTCGCGGGCCAATACGGCAAGCACGGCATCAGCTTCTGCGCAGTCAATCCGGGTCCGGTACGGACCGAACGCTGGGCCGGTCTCGTCGATGCCATGGCGCGCGACATGAAGATCTCGCGCGAGGAAGCCGACACGCTGGCGCCTTCTTCGATCCCGCTCGGCCGTATCGCCGAAGTGGAGGAGGTTGCCAATCTCGTGGTGATGCTGGCGTCACCGCTGATGCACATGGTCAACGGCACAATGATCGAGATCGACGGCGGTCAGGACAAGCCGCTGATGGATCGCTTCCGCGACAAGAACCGCTGATCATTGAACCGACAATGCGGCGTGCGAGCGCCGCATTGTCCTTTCGGCCGAGCTTGGAAGAAGGAGTACTTGACAGCTTAGAAGGCTGGTCGGAAACTTTGCGCACATACATTCGCCGGACTGATACGAATTCGGACCTTCACACGAGCAGGCGTGCGCCGTCGTCGAGGCCACGCGGGGGATGTCGACCATGTCCAAGCGTTATCTGCACAAGCGTCACCTGTTGACCGTTGCGCTCGCCGGTGCTGCCGCGATCGCCTTGTTTCGTCCCGCGGTCGCGCAAGACACCATCAAGATCGGCGAACTGAACAGCTACAAATCGCAGCCGGCCTTCCTCGACCCCTATAAGAAGGGGTGGGAATTGGCGATCGAAGAGATCAACGCCAAGGGCGGCGTGCTCGGCAAAAAGCTCGAAGTGGTTTCACGCGACGACGGCGCCAATCCGGGCGAGGCGGTGCGGGTCGCCGAAGAACTCGTCACGCGCGAAGGGGTGCCGCTGATTTCCGGCACCTTCCTGTCGCATATCGGTCTGGCGGTGACGAATTTCGCCGGCCAGAAGAAAGTGTTCTTCCTCGCCGCCGAGCCGCTGACCGACAAGATCACCTGGCAGAACGGCAACAAATACACGTATCGCCTGCGTTCCTCGACCTACATGCAGGTGGCGATGCTGCTGCCCGCCGCGAAGGACCTGAAGGCGAAGCGCTGGGCGCTGGTTTATCCGAACTTCGAATACGGCCAGTCGGCTGCCGAGAATTTCAAGGCGCTGCTGAAGAAAGCGCAGCCCGACGTCGAATTCGTCACCGAGCAGGCGCCGCCGCTCGGCAAGATCGATGCCGGCGCGGTGGCGCAGGCGATCGACGACGCCAAGCCGGACGCGATCTTCAACGTGTTGTTTGCCGGCGACCTCGCCAAGTTCGTGCGCGAGGGCAACACCCGCGGCGTGTTCAAGAACCGCCCGGTGGTCAGCCTTCTGTCCGGCGAACCGGAATATCTCGATCCGCTCAAGGATGAGGCGCCGGTCGGCTGGATCGTCACCGGCTATCCGCAGGACAAGATCAATACGCCGGAGCACAAGGCGTTCCGCGACGCCTATATGAAGAAGTTCAACGACTATCCGCGGCTCGGCTCGATCGTCGGCTATGTGACGATGAAGTCGCTCGCCGCCGGCATCGCCAAGGCCGGCTCGACCGATACCGAGAAGCTGGTGCAGGCGTTTGCCGATCTCAAGGTCGACAGCCCGTTCGGACCGTTCGTCTATCGCGCCAGCGATCATCAGGCGACCATGGGCGCCTATGTCGGCAAGATCGCGCTGGAGAACGGCAAGGGCACCATGACCGACTTCAAATATGTCGACGGCGCCTCGGTTCTGCCGCCCGACGACGAAGTGAAGAAGCTGCGCCCTGCAGGCGCGAACTGATCGCTGACGTGACGGCATCGACTCTCCCCGGCGCGGGGGAGAGACAACGCTCCAGATGAGTGTCAGCGGCTTCATCTTCCAGGCGCTCAACGGCCTGTCATCGGCATCCGGCCTGTTCTTCGTGGCGGCCGGCCTGTCGCTGATTTTCGGCGTCACCCGTATCGTCAATATCGCCCACGGGTCCCTCTATATGCTCGGGACCTACATCGCCTATTCGCTGGCAACGAAGATCGGCGGCGGCTTCGGCTTCTGGGGCGGCATTGTGCTCACCGCCTGTCTGGTGGGGCTGCTGGGCGGCGCCATCGAATTCGTGTTGCTGCGCCGCATCTACCGTGCGCCCGAACTGTTCCAACTGCTCGCGACCTTCGCGCTGATCCTGATCATCAACGACGCGACGCTGTGGCTGTGGGGGCCGGAAGATCTGCTCGGTCCGCGCGCGCCCGGGATGCGCGGCGCCATCGAGATTTTCGGCCGGCGTCTGCCGACCTATGACTTGTTCCTGATCGTAATCGCGCCGCTGGTCCTCTGGATTCTGCATCTGGGGCTGGCGCGCACGCGTTTCGGCCGGCTGGTGCGCGCGGCGACACAGGACCGCGAAATGGTCGGCGCGCTTGGCGTCAACCAGGCGATGCTGTTCACCGCGGTGTTCGCGCTCGGTTCGTTCCTCGCCGGGCTCGGTGGCGCGCTGCAGGTGGCGCGCGAACCAGCCAATCTGGCGACGGACCTCACCGTGATCGGCGATGCCTTCGTCGTCGTGGTGGTCGGCGGCATGGGCTCGATCACCGGCGCCTATCTCGCTGCCGTGATCATCGCCGAGGTGAAAGCGCTGTGCAT
>JBQCFU010000030.1:0-4765 GCA_051958775.1 Pseudolabrys sp. | reverse complement strand
GCGTCATGGCGACGAACAGCATGACGTAGGCATAGCCTGGGTTGAACATGGAGGTGATGCTGATGATCTCGCCGGCGATCAGGCCGCCGAGCACGGCGCCCGGGAACGATCCGACGCCGCCGATGACGACCACGACGAAGGTCTGCACCAGGATCGCCTCGCCCATATCCGGCGTCAGCGACACCACCGGCGCGTTGACGATGCCGGCGAAACCGGCCGCCATCGCGCCGATGCCGAACACCACCATGAAAACCTTGTAGACGTCGATGCCGAGCGAGGAGACCATCACGGAGTCCTCGATGCCGGCGCGCACGATCATGCCGAGCCGCGTCTTGTAAAGGACGACGAACAGGACGAGCAGCGCGACCGCGACGATACCGACCACCGCGAGGCGATAAGTCGGATAGAACATGAAGCCGAGCGAGGTGATGCCGGCGAACAGCTTGGGCGGCGGCACCGTCAGCGACAGCGAGCCGAAGAAGAACCGCACCAGTTCGACGAAGCAGATGCCGATGCCGAAGGTGACGAGCAGCTGATCGGAGTCCGGCCTGCTGTAGAAGTGGCGGACGATCACGCGTTCCATGATCACGCCGGCAACCATCACGAACAGCGAACCGGCCGCAACCGCGACCACGAACGATTCCGTGTAGGTATAAGCGACGTAGCCGGCATAACCGCCGAGCATGAACATGGCGCCGTGCGCCAGGTTGAGCACGCCGAGCGTGCCGTAAATAATGGTGAGGCCGGATGAAATCAGCGCCAGCAATGCGCCGAGCACCAGCCCGTTGAACATCTGCGAAACGAGGTTCGCCCAGTTGATCATGTCGTCGCCCGAAACGTGGTCAGTTGGGACAGGCACACGCCGTCATGCCTGCGGCGGCAGGCAGCAGCGCGCGAAACAGCGAATAGTCGGTAGAGAAGAAGCCCGGCAGGAGGCAGGTGCCGCGGAGACCTCTGGTCCCCGCGGCGTCCCGCAAATACCCCCGGCTCAGGTGTAGTCGCCGAGCTTGCAGCCGAACGCGTCCGGCTTCTGCATCAGGCCGGCGCCGGGTACGATCTCGACGACGTCGTACCAGTCTTCCTTGTTCTTCATGTCCTTCTTGGCCTTGCCCTTGACGATGATCACCGGGCGGACGCACTGGTGATCTTCGGGGCGATAGTGCACGTCGCCGACCAGCGACGGGATCGTTTCGCCCTTCTCGTAGGTCTTGATGACGTCCGGCGGATAGAAGCTGCCCGCCTCTTCCACCATGCGCGCCCAATGGGCGAAGCTGACATAGGCGTTTTCCGCGCCCCACTCCGGCTTGTAACCGAACTTCTTCTCGAAGGTTTCGTTGAACATCTTGGCGAGCGGATATTTGTCTTCGATCGTCCACCAATATTCGGTGGCGGCGTAGACGCCTTCCATCAGGCCGCCGGTTTCACGCGCCAGGAACGGCACCTGATACGGCACGACGAGCTTCATCTTGTCGAGCACGCCGAACTGCTTGGCCTGCTGGATCGACAGCACCGCGTCGTGGCCCCAGTTGACGTTGATCAGCACGTCGGCGCCGGAGTTGGCGATGTTGAGCAGATAGGACGAGAAGTCCGGCGCACCGAGCGGCGACACCTGGTTCGTCACCGTGGTCCAGCCGGCCTTGGCGAGCGCATCCTGCATCGACTTGGTGACGGTGTGACCGTAGGTGTAGTCCGGCGTCATATACGCCGCCTTCTTGTTCTGGCCGAACTGCTTGATCATCACCGGCGCGATTGCCGCCGCGGCGGTCTGACCGAAGAAGTTCTGACGCACGCCGTAGCGCACGCAGTCCTTGCCGGTGGTGTCGTTCGAGCCGGAAATGCCACAGACGAACAGCACCTTCTCGCGCTGGGCGAGCTTGTTCAAGGCGACCGCGACCGCGCTCGACGTACCGCCGGTGATCATCATCACCTTGTTCTCGCTGATGAAGCGCTGCTGCGCCTGCACCGCTTCGTTCGGCTTCGCCGCGCTGTCGGCGACGAGCAGCTTCAGCTCCTTGCCGAGCACGCCCTTCTTGGTCTTCGGCGAGATCTTCTTGATCAGCTCATGACCTTCGTTGATGTGCTCGACCGCAAGCTGATAGCCCTTGAGTTCGTCTTCGCCCTGCACCGCATAGGTGCCGGTGCGCGGCACTGACGCGCCGATGAACACCGTGCTGCCGGACGAACCGGCCGGAAACGTGCCGATCGCCGGATGATCGCCGGCGGCGAAAGCCGGGAATGAAAACGCAGGCAGCAGCGCGCCGCCGGCTGCGCCGGCACCGGCCTGCAGCAACGTGCGGCGCGACAGATTCGGCAATTTTGGTGTGTCCTCAGACATCAGTTCCTCCCATGATGAAAAAGCTGCGGTGCGTTCGCGCTCCCGGGTCATCGCACCATCTGTTCGATCGTTCGCCGGACTGTCGGCACCGGCGCGGCTCGATCACCACCCCTGCGCCGCAATCTCTTTGCGTTGTTGCCATCATCCAATCAGGAGGTTCGTCAACTCAATCCGACTTTCGTTTGCGGTGATTGCGTTTTTCAATGCAACGATCAACGGCGCTGCACAAAGCGAAAAAATGCGCGCGACACGCGTCACGGCGCGTCGCGGTACGTATTCAACCAAAGTCGAAAGCACCCGACTCAAGCGATTGCGAAATCGTCGGCGTGCGTTTCAATGCATCGCGCGCAACCGCGCGCGACAACAGCAGGATCAGTGCGTTTTCAATTGATGATGCAACGCGAAGATTTCTCGCGCATGCGAGCTGAAATTCGCAGCACGTGCACAAAATGAAAGCGCCGCGCGGATCGGGTTCCGCGTGGCGCGTGAGCGATCGTCGAATCGAAAACGGATCAGCGCGTGAAGAAATCGCGCAGGATGCGGTTGACCATCTCCGGCGATTCCACCTCGGGCAGATGGCCGATGCCTTCGATCAGATCGAACTTCGCCTTCGGCATTGCCTGACGGATGAGATCGGCATTCTTGTCGATCGGATTCACGCGATCCTCATTGCCGGAGATTATCAGCACCGGCATGGTCGCTTTCGCCGCCACCGTCTGCGGATCGTAGCCGTCTTCCATGCCGAGCTTAACGCCATGCATGAAGCCGCGCGGATTGGTGGCGCGTAGCACATCCTGCACCATAGCGATCAGCTCCGGTGGGGCTTTGGCGCCGAGCAGCGCACCGACGCGCGCGCCGAAGCCGTAACCGCCCTTGCCGATCTGCGTCTCGCGCGTGGCGACGATCTTCGCCCGCTGCTCGGCCGGAAAACCTTTCGGCCCCGCCCCGGCGCCGGTCATCGCCAGCTTGATGACGCGCTCCGGGTAATGCACGACGAAACATTGCGCGACCCGGCTGCCGAACGAATTGCCGACGATGTTGACCTTGTCGAGCTTCAGCGCGCCGAGGAAATCCACGACCGCATCGGCGTAGTCCTTGCAGGTCGGATTGTCGGTGCGGAAGCCATCGCTGAGCATGTAGCCCGGCGCATTCCAGGCGATCACGCGGAACGTGTCGGACAATCCGGCGAACTGAAACCGCCAGTGCATCGAATTGGCGCCGACGCCGTGCAGCAGCAGCAGCGGCGGCGCATCGGCGCGGCCCTGCTCCATATAGCTCCAGCGATCACCGAGGAATTTCGCCGGCGTCTGGATCGGCGCGAACCGCAGTTCCGGCAAAGCCGGCCATGAGGCCGGCATCGTTGATGGCGGCGTGGGTATTTGCGTTTGCGCGAGCGCCGGCGTTGCGAGCGGTGCAGACATCGCGATCGATCCCATCATGAGAGCGGCGGACAAACGCAGGAGCATGAAACAATTCCTCTGTCATCACCGGGCCGCGCGCCAGCGCGAGACCCGGTGATCCATCTTGAAAAGTTGGATGGACGGGTCAAGCCCGGCCATGACCGGTTTGATAAGATCGACCCGGCGCTAGCATTGCGAGGCGAGAAGAACAGCGGCAACCTCAACCCAGATTCAACTCCTGGAAGAAGTCGTTGCCCTTGTCGTCCATGATGATGAACGCCGGGAAGTTCTCGACCTCGATCCGCCAGATCGCTTCCATGCCGAGTTCGGGATATTCTTGCACCTCGACTTTCTTGATGCAGTGCTCGGCGAGGTTAGCCGCCGCACCGCCGATCGAGCCGAGATAGAAGCCGCCGTGCTTCTTGCACGCCTCGCGCACCTGCGCCGAGCGGTTGCCCTTGGCGAGCATCACCATCGAGCCGCCCGCCGCCTGGAACTGATCGACATAGGAGTCCATGCGTCCCGCGGTGGTCGGGCCGAACGAGCCGGAGGCATAGCCTTCCGGCGTCTTCGCCGGACCGGCGTAATAGACCGGATGGTTCTTGAAATAGTCGGGCAGGCCCTGCCCCTTTTCCAGCCGCTCACGCAGCTTGGCGTGCGCGAGATCGCGCGCGACGACGATCGTGCCAGTGAGCGAGACGCGCGTCTTCACCGGATACTGCGAGAGCTGCTTGCGGATTTCCGCCATCGGCTTGCGCAGGTCGATCTGCACCACATCGCCGCCGAGCTTTTCCTGATCCACTTCCGGCAGGAAGCGCGCCGGATTGTGCTCCAGTTCCTCCAGGAACACGCCGTCCCTGGTGATCTTGCCGAGCGCCTGCCGGTCGGCCGAGCACGACACGCCAAGCCCGATCGGCAACGACGCGCCGTGGCGCGGCAGACGGATCACGCGCACGTCATGGCAGAAATACTTGCCGCCGAACTGCGCGCCGATCCCGAGACCGCGCGTCAGTTCCAGCACCTCGGCCTC
>JBQCFU010000029.1:0-4463 GCA_051958775.1 Pseudolabrys sp. | reverse complement strand
GGCGATCTTGTTTTTCAAGCGCTCCATCAATTGCCGTGAACCGTCGTCGTGCAGCCCACGCCGTCCCATGTCGATGGCTTCGATCTTGTCCGGCGTCGCGGTGCGGATCGCGGCGTAATAGCTGTCGCAGATCAGGAAGTAATCTTTCACCACGCTGCGCAGCGGCGCGAGCGAGAGGAGATGCGCAACGACCGGCTTGTCGGCCTCGTCGCGGATGTCGAAGGCGAGGCGATTGCCGGTGATCGACAGATGCAGCTTGTAGGGCCCGCCGGCATGGCCGTTGGGCGCGAAGGTGTTCTTTTCCAACAGATCGTAGATCGCAATGGTGCGCTCGTGTTCGACATCCGGATTGGAACGGCCGATCGATTCCTCGTCGAACGTCACCGCGACGAGACGCTGGTTCGCGCCCTGTGCGGCTTTGGCGTTCATGGCAAATTCAACCGGATGGAGACGGAGCGAGCATGCGCGCCGAGCCCTTCCGCTTCGCCAAGTGCGATGGCCGCAGGCCCGAGTGCGCGCAGCTGCTCCGGTCCGCATTTGAGGATCGAGGTGCGCTTCATGAAATCGAGCACGCCGAGGCCGGACGAAAACCGCGCCGAGCGTGCCGTCGGCAGCACGTGGTTCGAGCCGCCGACATAGTCGCCGATCGCTTCCGGCGTGTGTGCGCCGAGGAAGATCGCCCCGGCATTGCGGATGCGAGCGGCAAGCGCCTCGTCGTCGGTGGCGACGATCTCCAGATGTTCGGGCGCGATGGCATCGACCAGCGGGATCGCATCGTTCAATGTCGGCACGGTGATCACCGCGCCGAAATTCGCCCACGACGCGCCGGCGATTGTCGCACGGGGCAGGCTCTTGAGCTGGCTCTCGACGGCCTGCTCGACCTGCGCGGCGAGCGCAACGTCATCGGTGATCAGGATCGACTGTGCGCTCTCGTCGTGCTCGGCCTGGGCCAGCAGATCGGCGGCGATCCAGTCGGGATTGCCGGTGCCGTCGGACAGCACCAGCACCTCGGACGGTCCGGCGATCATGTCGATGCCGACCCTGCCGAACACGAGGCGCTTTGCTGCCGCCACATAGGCGTTGCCGGGGCCGACGATCTTCGCCACCGGCGCGATGGTCGCGGTGCCGTAGGCGAGCGCGGCAACGGCCTGCGCGCCGCCGATCTTGTAGATCTCGTCGGCGCCGGCGAGCGAGGCCGCAGCCAGCACCAGCGGATTGAGCTTCCCGTCCGGCGCCGGCACCACCATGACGAGACGGCCGACGCCGGCGACCTTGGCCGGCACGGCATTCATCAGCACCGAGGACGGATAGGCGGCGGTGCCGCCCGGCACGTAAAGGCCAACGGCTTCGATTGCGGTCCAGCGTCCGCCGAGTTCGACACCGAGCGCATCGGTGAAGCGGTCGTCCTTCGGCAGTTGCCGGCGGTGGAAAACTTCGATCCGCTCGCGCGCCAGTTTCAGCGCGGCGAGGGCTTTCGGGTCGCATTGCGCGGTGGCGGCGGCGATCTCCGCGGCCGGCACGCGCAGCGTCTGAGGGGTGAGGGTGAGCCGGTCGAACCGCCGGGTGTAGTCGATCAGCGCCGCGTCGCCGCGCGCCTGCACGTCGGCAAGGATCGCGCGGACCGCCTGCTCGACATCGGCCGAGGCTTCGCGCTTGGCGCCGAGAAAGGCCCGGAACCGGGCGGCGAAATCGGCGGATTGGCTGTCGAGACGAAGCGGCATGCCCCTGGGTCCGAAGTCGGCCCGCGCGGAATTGCAGGCTCTGGCTCCCGTCATTGGCGTGCCGCCGGCTTCCCCGTCAACCCCGCTCTTCGCAGCGCAGCGGAAGGGGGGCGGTGCGTCAGGCGATGGCGGTCTGCTCGACCGGGTGATCCGGGCGGTGGGCGCAGGTCCAGGCCGGGCCCAAATCCGCCAGTTCGGCCTCGAGGCATTCCACAGTGAGCCGCAGTGCGGCATCGCCGGAGAAGGTGAGGGTCACGGTGCCGGAGGGGCTGTCGGTCTCGGCGAATTCGATGGCGAGCAGGTTGAGCACCTGGTCGGGGCTGGCGAGGTCGATGCCCTTGCTCTTGCAGCTGAGGACCCGTTCGAACCGCAGCGCGGCACGGCGGCGGCGGAACAGCGGCGGCTCCGCCACTGCAGATTCCCAGTCGAAGCGATTGACGCCGATCACCAGCCGCTTCTCTCGCGGCAGCCAGATCAGGTCGGCGGTCTTGACCACCGCGTCCTGAAGATGGGTCGAGCCGATCGCGAGGTCCTCACCGTCGAGCATCACGAATTTGATGAGATCGGAGGAGGTCATGGTGTTTCCGTCGCTTTGCTGAAGCCGTGCGGTTGCTACGGCCTCAAGCTAGGCAATCGGATGCGCAGCGCAAGGGTCCGTCAATGACCCATGCGGTTTCGGGAGGCGCCGTAAACCGAACGTGCGCTCAGCCGCTGAGCCGCTCGATCGAGGCGCCGCAGGCCGAGAGCTTGGCTTCCAGCCGCTCGAAGCCGCGATCGAGATGGTAGACCCGGTTCACGGTGGTCTCGCCTTCGGCGGCGAGCGCGGCGATGACCAGCGACACCGAGGCACGCAGGTCGGTCGCCATCACCGGCGCGCCCTTGAGGCGGTCGACGCCCTCGATAGTCGCCTTTTGACCGTCGAGATGGATGCGCGCGCCGAGACGGGCCAGCTCCTGCACGTGCATGAAGCGGTTTTCGAAGATCGTCTCGGTGATGGTCGAGGTGCCCTTGGCGCGGGTCATCAGCGCCATCAATTGCGCCTGCAGGTCGGTCGGGAATCCCGGGAACGGCTCGGTGGTCACCGTCACCGGCGTGATGCCGGCGCCATTGCGCGCCACGCGGATGCCTTCGTTGGTCGCAATGATACTGGCGCCGGCCTGCACCAGCGTATCGAGCGCCGACTGCAACAGCTCCGGCCGCGCGTTCTGCAGCATCACGTCGCCGCCGGTCATGGCCACCGCCATGGCATAGGTGCCGGTCTCGATGCGGTCCGGCAGCACCGAATGGCGCGCGCCGTTGAGCTTGGTCACGCCGTCGATGGTGATGCGGGGCGTACCGGCGCCGGAAATTTTCGCGCCCATCTTGTTGAGGCAGTCGGCGAGATCGCCCACTTCCGGCTCGCAGGCCGCGTTTTCAATCACGGTAGTGCCGTCGGCGAGCGCAGCCGCCATCAGCGCGGTATGTGTGCCGCCGACCGTGACCTTCGGGAATACGATCTCGTTGCCGCGCAGGCCGTGCGGCGCGCGAGCGATGACATAGCCGGCGTCGATCTCGATCTCAGCGCCCAGCCGCTCCAGCGACATGATGAGCAGGTCGACCGGCCGCGTGCCGATGGCGCAACCGCCCGGCAGCGACACCTTGGCCTGGCCCATGCGGGCGAGCAGCGGCGCCACCACCCAGAAACTGGCGCGCATCTTCGAGACGAGTTCGTAGGGCGCGGTGGTGTCGACGATGTTGGCGGCACTGATGTGGAGCGTCTGGTTGTCGGTGCTCTCTCCCGGGCGCTTGCCGGCGATCATCACGTCGACGCCGTGGTTGCCGAGAATCCGCTGCAGCAGCCGCACGTCGGCGAGCCGTGGCACGTTGTCGAGAATCAGCGTCTCCTGCGTCAGCAGGCTGGCGATCATCAGCGGCAGGGTGGCGTTCTTGGCGCCGGAGATCGGAATGACGCCGTTGAGCTGGCGTCCGCCGGTAATACGAATGCGATCCATGTCGCCCCCAACTTCGTGCTTTGCCGGCGTCGCGCCGGCCTTCGTAACCTGGCCGAAGAGTGGACGGCCCTCGTGAACAGCTTCCAGTCCCGGCCGTTATGACGGTTTGCCGGCCCGGTGCAAAGCGCGCCCGACCGGTATGGAGAACCGGGAACCGGCGCCGCAGGCTGCTATTCGCCGCCCGATTGCGGCGATTCTCGGACCTCAGGGGTATCCGCGGTTTGGTTAAGCTTTGCTTCTGTTTTGGCCTCCGCTCGGGCGCGCGCCTGGGCCTTGCGGCGCTTCAGGTTTTCCCGGAGCGCGGCGGCAAGGCGGACCTCGCGCTGGGCGGCAGCGGATTTGGCGGGATCGGACATCGGCGGTGTCTCGGGCAGGTCTTGAAAGCCGTCCGGCAGGCGGATTCAGCGGAATTTGGCACGGAAAAGGAGTCCCGGCGGACCGCCTTCCGGCTCGACATATCGGCTTTGATCGGATATTCGCAAGCCCGCGTCGTTGGCCCCGGCATCGCCGGTCCGGCCCTGCGCCTGCTGCCGTAGCTCAGTGGTAGAGCACTTCATTGGTAATGAAGAGGTCGACAGTTCAATCCTGTCCGGCAGCACCATCGATCCTTTAGGTGGATCAATAGCTTATTGAAAGCCTTGAGGTTTTTGCGCCGCTCCTGATACACCGGAGTGATGCACCGATGGTTTTGAGAATGGCTTGCCCAACGAAAAGAAGCGGGTCCGACAACTGGTACTACCGCCGCAAAATT
>JBQCFU010000028.1:0-3246 GCA_051958775.1 Pseudolabrys sp. | reverse complement strand
AGACGCTGAAGGTCAAGGTCGAGCCGGCGAAGGGCGAAGGCTCCGGTGAAACGCTCGATGCCGATGTGGTGCTCGTCTCGGTCGGCCGTGTGCCGTACACCGACGGGCTTGGCCTCAAGGAAGCGGGCGTGGCGCTCGACGAGCGCGACCGCGTCAATGTCGATCACTACTTCGCCACTAACGTGCCCGGCATCTGGGCGATCGGCGACGTGATCAAAGGGCCCATGCTGGCGCACAAGGCCGAGGACGAAGGCGTCGCGGTTGCGGAAATCCTCGCCGGTCAGGCAGGCCACGTGAATTACGACGTGATCCCGAACGTGGTTTACACCTATCCGGAAATCGCATCGGTCGGCAAAACCGAGGACGAGTTGAAGCAGGCGGGCGTCGCCTACAACACCGGCAAGTTTCCGTTCACCGCCAACGGCCGCGCCAAGGTCAACATGACCACCGAAGGCTTCGTGAAGATTTTGGCTGATGCCAAGACCGATCGCATTCTCGGCGCGCATATCGTCGGGCCGGATGCCGGCACAATGATTTCCGAACTGGCGGTGGCGATGGAATTCTCGGCGTCGTCGGAAGACGTGGCCCGCACCTGCCATCCGCATCCGACCTTGTCGGAAGCGGTCAAGGAAGCCGCGCTCGCGGTCGAGAAGCGCGCGATCCATATGTGATTTTTGACCTCATCCTGAGGAGCGATCCGAAGGATCGCGTCTCGAAGGGTGAGGTCAAAAACACGAGAATGGCGTCACCTCATGGTTCGAGACGCCCGCTGCGCGGGCTCCTCACCATGAGGTTCTGATCACATCAAATGAACGGCATGCGGTGCGAAAAAGCCGATCGCCGTGAACGCCAGTCCGACCACCGCCAGCGCGCCTGACAGATAGGCCAGCACCATCATTCCGGTGATGATGGTCGCCGACGCCAGCACGATGCCGATCTGGAATGCGGCGGACGCCACTTCGTAGTGGTGATAGCGCGCCATCGCGGTGTCGCGCTTGTGCTCGGCCGCCTTCGCTTTTTCGACAAGCTGCTTGCGGCCTTCGCCGGTCGATGGCTCGTCGTTGTAGCGCCCCGCGGTCGCACGCCAGGAATCGATGCGCTTCTGCATCCGCTCTTTGGTGGCCGGATCGGTGGCGCCAGCAAGGTCGACCTCCAGCGCTTCGGCGGCGGTGCCGACCGCGGTCATGCGGATGGTCTTGGCCTGGAAGAACGCCCAGAGATTCGAGGCTTCCACATTGTCGCTGATGGCGCTGGTCTGGGCGCTCTTGCCGAGCGTTTCCGAGAACGCGAGGAACAGCGCGATCACCGCGATCAGCAGCGCGATGCCTTTGTTATGGCCGGCGGCGTGTTCGGCGTGCTCCGCGTGTTCAAGGTTTTCGTGCGGCCCGCTCATGCGATCCTCGCGTGTTATAGGGTCGCGCGACGATGATCTGACTCGATCCCGTCCGGCAAGGGCGTCCAATCCGGTTTTATGGGCCGTTTATGCGCGGGGATGGGCGCTGCGATAGACGTCGAGCAGTCGCTCGGTATCAACGGCCGTATAGATCTGCGTCGTCGACAGCGAGGCGTGGCCGAGCAATTCCTGGATTGCGCGCAGGTCGCCGCCGCGGCCGAGCAGGTGGGTGGCGAAGGAATGCCGTAGCGCATGCGGCGTGGCGCTGTCCGGCAGGCCGAGCGCGCCGCGCAACTGCTCCATGGCAAGCTGGATGATGCGCGGTGATAGCGGTCCGCCGCGGGTGCCGCGAAACAGCGGTGTGTCCGCCGCGATATCGTACGGGCACTGGCGCAGATAATCGTCGATCAGCTGGCGCACCTGCGGCAGCACCGGCACCATGCGCCGCTTGTTGCCCTTGCCGGTGACGGTCAGCGTGTCGGAGGAGGCTTTCACGTCGGCGGCGGTGAGACCGAGCGCCTCGGAAATGCGAAGGCCCGAGCCGTACAGCAAGGCGAGGACGGCGGCATCGCGGGCGATCACCCAGGGCGCACGGCTCTCGCCGGCGCGCAGTTCGGGATCTGCCAGTTGCTGCGCTGCGGACACATTGAGCGGCTTCGGGAGGGTCTTGGCGAGCTTCGGTGCGCGGACGGCCGCGAGCGCGCCGACTTTGCCTTTGCCGTTGCGCTCGAGGAAGGACGCAAAGGAGCGGGCGCCGGCGAGGATGCGCATCAGCGAGCGGCTGCCGATGCCGTCGCCCCGGCGCGACGCCATGAAGGCGCGCACGTCCTGCGGTGTCAGCGCAGCGAGATCGGTGAGGCTCGGGCTTTGGCCGAGGTGCCCGGTCCTGAAATTGAGGACCTGGGCGACGTCGCGCTGATAGGCCTCCAGCGTTTTCGGCGACATACGCCGTTCGCTGGCGAGAAACGCCATCCAGTGGCGCATTTCGGCGGCCACATCGGGAGCGAAAGCTGTGATGGTCTCGACTTTAGCCATTTTCACCGGCGTCATTGCCGGGCTTGACCCGGCAATCCATCTGCAAAGCCGCCGGCTGCTCGATGGACCCTCGGGTCAAGCCCGAGGGCGACACCTGCATGCGGGGTCGGCGGCGCGGCCATCATGACGAGGGGTTGTTACTCTTCCTTAAATCGCCGGAATCGGCCAGACCAGACCGCATGGCGCAGCCGATTGTCGATGTTCTGGTGCCCGTCGCGCTCGATCAGGCTTATTCCTATCGGGTTCCGCGCGGGATGACGCTCGCCCCCGGCGACGTGGTCACGGTGCCGCTCGGCCCGCGCGAGACGCTGGGCGTCGTTTGGGGCGAGGGTACGGCACGGCCGAGCCTGCACAACCGGCTCAAGGACGTGGCCGCCAAGCTCGATGTGCCGCCGCTCAAGGACGAGTTGCGCAAATTTGTCGACTGGGTCGCTAATTACACGTTGAGCGCGCGCGGCAGCGTGCTCGGCATGACCCTGCGCATGGGCGCACATCTCGGACCCGAGCGCGAGCGTGTCGGTGTGCGGCTTGTGGGTCCGCCGCCGCCGCGGCTCACCGCCGCGCGGGCACGGGTGTTGAGCGTCTGCGAAGACGGCCTGACGCGCGCCTAGGGCGATCTCGTCAAGGAAGCTGGCGTCAGCCCCGGTGTCGTCAATGCACTGATCGATGACGGCGTGCTGGAAGCGGTCACCTTGCCGCCAGAGCCGGTGGCATCGTCGCCCGATCCGGAATTTCTGGTGCCGGATTTCAGCGAGATCCAGCGCGATGCCGCGCAGACCTTGCGCACCATCACCGCCGAGGGTGGGTTCAGCACGCTG
>JBQCFU010000027.1:0-3665 GCA_051958775.1 Pseudolabrys sp. | reverse complement strand
GTTGCATCCGGTGCGCCCGATGCAAACGACAAGGCGGTGTAGCCGAGCGCGGTGCCCAGCTCCAAAATCCGGCGCGCATTGGCGACGCCGGCTAGTGCCGCCAGCAACGGTCCGTTCGAATAAGGGAAAGCGCTGCAGCCGTGCTTCGCGCGATGCGCATTGGTGGCGTTGCGGATCTTGGCGAACGGATCGGGCGCCGGCGCTGACATCGAAGGCCCCTCTAGTCCCGGCTCGGGTAATTGGGGCTCTCGCGCGTGATCGTAACGTCGTGGACGTGGCTTTCGCGAAGTCCGGCGCCCGAAATCCGCACGAACTCGGCTTTGTCGTGAAATTCGGCAAGGTCTTTGGCGCCGACATAACCCATGGCGGCGCGCAATCCGCCGACCAACTGATGCACCACATTGGCGACCGGACCTTTATACGGCACCTGGCCCTCGACGCCTTCGGGAACAAGCTTGAGCGTGTCCTTGATCTCCTGCTGGAAGTAGCGGTCGGCGGAGCCGCGCGCCATCGCCGCGACCGAGTCCATACCGCGGTAGGATTTGTACGAGCGGCCCTGATAGAGGAACACCTCGCCGGGCGTTTCGTCGGTGCCGGCCAGCAACGAGCCGATCATCGCGCAGTCGGCGCCTGCCGCCAGAGCCTTGGCGAGGTCGCCGGAATATTTGATGCCGCCATCGGCGATCACCGGAACGTTCTGCTTCTTCGCCGCTTCGACGCTGTCCATGATCGCGGTGAGCTGCGGCACGCCGACACCGGCGACGATGCGTGTGGTGCAGATCGAGCCCGGACCGATGCCGACCTTGATCGCGTCGGCGCCGGAATCGATCAGCGCCTGCGTGCCTTCCGCGGTGGCGACGTTGCCGGCCACCACCTGCACCGAGTTCGAAAGCCGCTTGATGCGATCCACCGCCGCGAGCACATGCCGCGAATGACCATGCGCGGTGTCGACAACGACGAGGTCGACGCCTGCTTCGATCAGCGCTTCGGTGCGGGCGAAGCCCTTGTCGCCGACAGTCGTCGCGGCGGCGACGCGCAGACGGCCCTGCTCGTCCTTGCAGGCGTTCGGATTGGCGACCGCCTTTTCGATGTCCTTGACGGTGATGAGACCGACGCAGCGATATTTGTCATCGACCACCAGCAACTTCTCGATGCGATGCTGGTGCAGGAGGCGCTTGGCTTCGTCCTGCTTCACCGCCTCGCGCACCGTGACCAGCTTGTCCTTCGTCATCAGCTCCGACACCTTCTGGCGCGGATCGGTGGCAAAGCGCACGTCGCGGTTGGTGAGGATGCCGACGAGCTTGCCCGGATGCCCGGCTTCGACCACTGGAATGCCGGAGATGCGATTGTCCGCCATCAGTTGCAACGCTTCGGCCAGCGTCGCATCGGGATGGATGGTGAGCGGGTTCACCACCATGCCGGACTCGAATTTCTTGACCTGCCGCACCTGCGCCGCCTGATCGGCCGGATCCATGTTCCGATGCAGCACGCCGATGCCGCCGGCCTGCGCCATGGCAATCGCCATCTGCGCTTCGGTGACGGTATCCATCGCCGAAGCGAGGATCGGGATATTGACCGAGATCGATCGGGTGATCCGCGAGCGGATATCGACATCCGACGGCATCACGTCGGACAGTGCCGGCTTCAGCAGCACGTCATCGAAAGTGAAAGCTTCGCGGGGGGCCTCGGGGGACAGTCGCGCCATCGCCAACTCCGTTCGCCCTGTCGGAACGCCGTGTGTCGAAAAGTTCGGTTTGGACCCGAAGATCAAGACCGATGGGTGAAATGAACCCTTGCGAGAGCCTTCGCCCCCGCCCGACAAACGGACCCGAAATCGGGCCTGCTTTTGGATTGGCGGTGGTCGATATCACGCGCCCGCGCCGATTCCTAGCTAGCTAATCCGCCGATCCGCTCCTCGTCCACGGAATTGCTGGGACCGGCCGCCCCCATGCTCGGGAGCCGGCGAAATGCCCGCTTCGGCGGGGTTTGTTCGGGGGGCGATGCCCGAACCTTGGGGCCGACGGTGCGTTGCCGTCCGCCCAGAGCCCAATTGACCGATGGCCGTCCCGCAGAACCGCCTGATCCCCCTGATCGTCGCCGTCGCCCTGTTCATGGAAAACATGGACTCGACGGTGATTGCCACCTCGCTTCCGGCCATCGCCGCCGATATCGGCACCAATCCGCTGGCCCTGAAACTGGCGGTGACCTCCTACCTGCTCTCGCTCGCGGTCTTTATCCCGGCCAGCGGCTGGACCGCCGACCGCTTCGGCACCCGCACCGTGTTCCGCGCCGCCATCGCCGTCTTTATCCTCGGGTCGATCGGCTGCGCCCTGTCCGGCTCGCTGACCGACTTCGTGATCGCCCGTATCGTCCAGGGTATCGGCGGCGCGATGATGACCCCGGTCGGCCGGCTCGTCCTGGTCCGCAGCATCGACAAGCGCGACCTGGTCGGCGCCATGGCCTGGGTTAGCACCCCCGCACTGATCGGCCCGGTGCTCGGCCCGCCGGTCGGCGGCTTCATCACCACCTACGCGACCTGGCACTGGATCTTCTTGATCAACGTGCCGATCGGCTTGATCGGCATCGTCATGGTGACCCGCTACATCGAAAACATCCGAGCCGAGGAGCAGGTCGCATTCGACTGGACCGGCATGGTGCTCGCGGGGCTCGGCATTGCCGGCGTGGCGTTCGGCTTCTCGATCATCGGCATGAACTTCCTGCCGTGGCAGATCGCGGCCGCGCTGGTGGCAGGTGGCGCCGTCTTCGTCGCGGCCTATCTGCGCCACCGTACCCGCGTTCCCAATCCGGTGATCGATCTGTCATTGCTGAAGGTACCGACGTTCCGCGCCAGTATCACCGGCGGCTTCATGTTCCGCGTCGGCATGGGCGCCCTGTCGTTCCTGATGCCGCTCATGCTGCAGGTCGGCTTCGGCATGACGCCGTTCAAGTCCGGCCTCATCACCTTCGGCACGGCGCTGGGCGCGATGACCATGAAGCTCGGGGTCGCGCGCATCCTCCAGCGCTTCGGCTTCCGCGCGGTGCTGACATTCAACGCCGTGATCAGCGCCGCCTTCCTCGCGGTCTGCGCCCTCTTCACCGTCAGCACGCCGGTGCTCCTGATCTTCTTCATTCTGCTGGTTGGCGGATTCTTCCGCTCGCTGGAATTCACCAGCATCAACACCCTGGCCTTCGCCGACATCGAGCCGCAGCGTGCGAGCCGCGCGACCTCGATGATGAGCGTCGTTCAGCAACTGGCGATCTCCACCGGCGTCGCCCTCGGCGCCATGATCGTCGAGACGTCTGTGCACCTGAAGGGACAGGCTCTGGCCGGTGCCGATGACTTCGCCATGGCTTTCGTGCTCACCGCCGCCGTTTCAATGAGCGCTGCGGCGATCTTTGCCGGACTGAAACCAGACGCCGGCGCCGAAATGGCCAACCGCGTCGGCGACCAGCGTCCTACGCGTTAACCATACCCCCCAGAACCTGCGAACAAACGCGCTCCAGCGCCGTTCAAAGGGCGGTTTTTGACCTTTTCCGTTAACCTCAACTCTGGTCAATAAACCAGATGAGTGCTTGTATCGATTGCAGAAATTAGCTCAGTTAAAGTTAAAGTTTTAATGAAATGAGACGGCGCTTCACCATCACGCAGCAAAGCCTCACCGCGA
>JBQCFU010000026.1:0-4287 GCA_051958775.1 Pseudolabrys sp. | reverse complement strand
TGAACACGCGCTGGTCCAGCAGATTGACAATGCAGCCCTCACCCACCGCAGGATGCGCGCCGCCTTGACGCGCGAACGCCTCCGCGAGAAACAGCGGGGCGCGCAGATTGATCGCCATCGCGCGATCGAACCGCGCCGGATTGAGCGTACCGATCTCGTCGCTCTCGAATTCGCTGGCGTTGTTGACAAGCAGGGTCAGCGGACCGAACGGCTTTGCTGCCGCAGCAACCAGCGCGGCGACATCGTCCACGCGCGCGAGATCGGCAACGCACACCGCCGCCTGTCCACCCGCGGCATTGATTTCCTGACACAGTGCCTCGGCGCTGTCGCGCGAGCGATTGACGTGGATCACGACGCGATAGCCGGCCTGCGCGAGACAGTGCGCGATCGCTGCACCGATCCGCCGCGCGCCGCCGGTCACAAGCGCAACTTCAGTGACAGACGGCATCATGGATCCTTGTTGAATAGCGGCGTGGAGCGCGCCCACCGACCTGACATCTTATAAGCCGGCAGCGCCAGCGCGTCTTATCATAGTAAATACATCGTCACCACGCATAGTAAACGCGCGTACCTCATACGGCGCACGCGGCAAGGCTTTCTTAGGGATAACGACTCTTCGCTGCGCAAACGCGGCGCGCCGTAGTGAGCGATTCATTCCCGCTTAACCGCAACAACGCGATAAATCCCACACGTTTTGGACGCGCTTTCTTAACCGTGAAAAGCCGTCGCGTTTTATACCCCCGCCAACGGCGGGCGTTGTGTGGAGGGACTGATGAAGAAATTCACGAGCATCGGCGCTGCGATCGCGCTGTCGACGATTGCCGGTGCGGCAAATGCGGCTGACCTCCCCCGCGGAGGCGCCTCCTATTATTCGCCGGCCGCTCCGGCGATCTACAATTGGGCCGGCCCTTATGTCGGCGCGACGCTCGGCTATCAGTGGGGTTCGATCTCCAACAATCCGACGCGCCCGTCCGGCATCGCCGGCGGCCTGACCGGCGGCTATCAGTGGCAGAACCAGCAGTTCGTGTTCGGCGCTGAAACCGATATCCAGATCAGCGGCGCGGACGACACCAAGACCCCGTTCAAGTTCGCCAATCCGTGGTTCGGCACCCTGCGCGGTCGCGCCGGCTACGCGATGAACAATATCCTGTTCTATGCAACGCTCGGTCTCGCTTACGGCGGCGTACGCGCCGACAACCTGGCGCTGTCCGAATCGAAGACCACGATCGGCTGGACCGTCGGCGGTGGCGTGGAAGTCGGCCTGACGCCGAACTGGACTGCAAAAGCCGAATATCTCTACGTCGATCTCAACAGCCGGACCTATTCGGTCACCGGCACGAACAACGCACTCGACTTTGGTCTGCTGCGGTTCGGCGTGAACTATCACTTCTAATTTGCGCGTTATCGCGACACGAAAATCCCCGGACATCATTGTCCGGGGATTTTTTTATGCGCCGCTTCGCGATCACGGAACCGTGAGGTTCCACCGAGTGTGACATCATCGCAACGGCTCACAATCATCAGCACAAATGAGGCGTGTTTTGCCTCTTCTCAGCCACAATCAGGAACTCTTTAGAGCATCACGAGTTGATGAGGCGGTCGGACGGTTCGGCACGCCATCGGCCGTTTCAAGTGTAGGATGGCGCAAGCGTCCCGCACCGAGCACTCAGGGGAGTATCAGTATGAAGAAGCTTCGTCTCGCCACTGCCGGCAGTGCCGCTCTGGCTGTCGGTGTCACCGCGGCCTCGGCGGCCGATCTTTCTCGTCGGCCGATGCCGACCAAGGCGGTCCCGTATATCGCACCGGTTTACAACTGGACCGGCCTCTACGTTGGTATCAACGGCGGCGGCGCGTTCGGCGGTCGTTCGGGCTACGGCGGCAACGCCACCGGCGGCCTCATCGGCGGCACGCTCGGCTACAACTGGCAGGTTGGTCAGGGCGTGTTCGGTCTTGAGACCGATCTCGACTGGGCCAGCATCAAGGGTTCGGGCACCGACCTCTTTGTCGGCAACGTCGACGTCAAGAACAACTATCTTGGCACCGTTCGTGGCCGTCTCGGTTACGCCTGGGATCGCGTGATGCTGTACGCGACCGGCGGTCTCGCTTACGGCAACCTGAAGTCCTCCTCGGTGTTCGGCGATTCGTCGACGACCCGCGCTGGCTGGACGATCGGTGGCGGTCTTGAGTTCGCTGTCGCCGGTCCGTGGACGGCGAAGGTCGAATACCTCTACGTCGACCTCGGCAATGCGCCGACCGCTCCGTTCGCGCTCACCGGTGGTGGCCGCTTCAGCACCAACATCGTGCGCGCCGGTCTGAACTATCGCTTCTGATCGATCGCTGCATCGAAACGAAAAGCCCCGGGGAAACCCGGGGCTTTTTTGTTGGCGTGTTTCGCGATCCCGTCAGGCGACGAAGCGTGTCGCCTCGAACGCCGGCACCTGGTCGGCGAATCGATCGAGCCAGGCGACCAGTCGCGGATGGTTCTGCCGCCACGTTCCATTGAAGCGCAGATCCAGATAGCCGAGCACACAGGCCAACGTAATGTGCCCCACATGGGGCAAGGGATCGATCGCCGGAGGCGCCGCGTCCAGCGAAGCCAGTCCGCGCGCGACCTTTTCCGCCTGATAGTCGAGCCACTTGCGCACATGCTGCTCGGGCGGACGAAACCGCGCCTCGTAGACCTGCAAAATCGAGGCATCGAGCAGGCCGTCGCATAGCGCCTGCAACAGGTTGGCGGCGAGCCGCGCCTTCGGATCAGCGGGCACGATCTTGCCCCCGCCGGCGCGCAGATCGAGATAGTCGAGGATCACGCGCGAGTCGTAGTAGCAGCCGCCGTCTTCGGCGATCAGCACCGGAATCTTTCCGAGCGGATTCTGCCGCCGCACGCTGTCATTCGGATCATTGGTGTCGGTCGCTTGCACGTCGATCTCCTTGTCGAGACCGAGCACTGCGGCGGCAATACGCGCCTTGCGGCCAAACGGCGACGGCGGCGCCGAACGCAAAATCATCATGACGGCAATCCCCCCGAACAACGCAATGTCAGACCGCCGTTCGGGCGCCTCGGCAAGCGCCGGCCGCGCTCCGATCCGGAACGGTCAAGAGATAAGCTTTGTGTCAGCAGGTTCGGCGCGCCGCAACCATCTCATCACATCACCGATGCGGTGAGATGATACGCGTCAGTTCTGACGTCACGCTGGCGGACAACCGCTTCAGGTTATCCGCTGGTGCTTCAGCCTGAGACCACCAGATTGACGGCCTTCGGCCCCTTGCCCTTCTTGTCGGGCTCGACGTCGAAGCTGATCTTCTGGCCCTCATTGAGCGACTTCAGTCCGGCGGATTCCACCGCCGTGATGTGCACGAACACATCGCGGCCTCCGTCATCCGGCTTGATGAAGCCGTAGCCACGCTCACCATTGAAGAACTTGACGATCCCCGTCTGCGCCATTTTCGAAATTCCCCTGCTTCCATCGACATCCGCTCCCACAGCGGAGCCCGCGTCGACATTCCCAGCGGGGGACGGCAACAGCCATCGGCCGAACTACCTTGGGCCTTCGTCACTCCGCCGCCCCCTTCGGGGCGGAACGCCAAAGCCAGCAACCGAAGGCTAATCCAATGCGCAGGCGGTGAGAAGCGCGCCGCTCAGCCGGCAGCCTCGGCGGCGAGCCAATCAAGCCGCCACATGCCGCGCCCACCGGTCGCCCCGTCCCGGACCAGCAACTGAGCCAGAGTGGGCAGCAGGACCTTGAGCTCGCCTTCCAGCGGCCAGGGCGGATTGACGATGATCAGGCCGGAGCCAGCGAGCGGCCCTTCCGAGGCCGGCGGCGCCACCAGCAGCTCCGCGCGCAGCACTTTGGTCATGCCGGCGCGGCGGATCGCCTTGGCGAGACGGTCTGGCCCGGTACGGTCCTTAACCGGATACCAGAGCATGTAGCAGCCGGTAGCCCATTTCCGATACGCCTCGGTCACCGTCGCGGCGAGACGAGCGAACTCATCCGGCTGCTCGAACGGCGGATCGACCAGCACCAGCCCGCGCCGCTCCTTCGGTGGCACATAGGCGGAAAGCGCCGTCCAGCCATCGATGGCCAGGGTTTTGACGCGCGGATCGCGCAGATGGCGCGCAAGGCTTGCGGCCGCATGCGGCTCGAGCTCGCAGGCCACCAGCTTGTCCTGCGGACGCATCACGGCACGCACCAGAAGCGGCGAACCGGGATAGTGGGTCAGCCGGTCCGACGGATTGAGCGCGCGCACCGCATCAAGGTAGGGCGCGAGCAACGACAGCGCGGCCTT
>JBQCFU010000025.1:0-7323 GCA_051958775.1 Pseudolabrys sp. | reverse complement strand
CGGTCCGGTGGCCCGGCGGAAGATTGCGAGTTGCCGGCGCCAGATCGCTTCGCGAAGCGGGATCGATCGAAGCAAGCCGCTCTTTTCTTCCGACTGGATCGAAATCCGCGGCAAAATGGTGAGAAGATCCCCGCACATAATGATGGACTTAAGCGTCTGTATAGAATTTGCCGTCACCGCAACCGTCGGCGATTCCAGATTAAAACGGCTGAACATAGTGCGGAAGTCTTGCCAAACTACGCCGCCTTTTTCCTGGAGTGCCCAGGTGTAGGGACACAAATCGGCAGGCGTGATTTCCTTCTTGGACAGCAAAGGATGTTTATCGCGTGTGACGATACACATCTCGTCTTCGACCAGGAGGTTGACTCGGATATTGTCTTCGACAAAGTCGGGCGACACGCCGGCGATGGCAAAATCGATCTCGCCGCGCAGAAGTGCGAAAGTAAGCTGATGATTAGGCGCCTCGGTAATCTGTAACTGAACGCCGGGCAGCTTTCGTAGCACGTTGGTCAAAACGGCCGGCAGATGATCCGGCCCGAGGCTCGGCAGAATGCCGACACGGACCACGCCTTTCGATGCGCCTTTGAGCTGGTCGATCTCGTCGACCGCGCGACGCAAGCCGTTCGCCAGCAGTTCGGCATGCGGAAGCAGCGAACGACCGTAGGTCGTGAGCTCCATCCCGGTTGAATGGCGGACAAACAGCGTCACGCCCAGATGTTGCTCGAGACGGCGCAGGGTTCGGCTCAGTGCCGGCTGCGTCAATGCCATCGCTTCGGCGGCGGCACCGACGCTGCCGAGCCGTGCGACGTTCAAAAAGACCGTAAGTTCGCGGTGATCTATGCCCATGCCGAATTGTTATGGCCTATCCGTCAAAAAGCAATGGTGCCGATTGGCGATCGGAAACAAGCTGTCGACAGACGGGCTGGGCCGCGATCGCCTCGATGGCGAGCCTTGCAGCGTGCCGTCCGGGGATGAGCGAACGATGACGATTGCGTATGTGAATGGCCAGGTGATCGATGGCCGCGGCGGTGCTTACAAAGGTTATGTGATTGTCGACGGCGACAAGATCGCGGCGGTCGGCCGCGGCGAGCCGCCGAATCTCGGGGGCGACGTCGAGCGTCGTGATTTGACTTCGAAGTCGATCTTGCCAGGTCTGATCGATTGCCACATTCATCTGCGGAATGACGGCGTTGCCGATCCTCGGGCTCAGGCCGCAGCAGATACCGACGCGGTTGCAACGCTGCGCTCTGCGCGCAATGCGCGCCGGACCCTGGAAGCGGGCATTACCACAATCCGCGATTGTGGGTCGCGTGGCGGTATCGACTATGCGTTGCGGACGGCCTCGCAACAGGGCCTGTGCCCGACGCCGCGGCTGGTTCTCAGCGGCATGATGATCTGCATGACCGGCGGGCATGGCTGGTCGCTCGGTTATGAGGCTGACGGCCCAGACGGCCTGCGCCGCGCGGCGCGCGCCATGATCAAGGCCGGCGCCGACAACGTTAAGCTGATGGCCAGCGGCGGTATTCTGACGCCGGGCACCGACATCGGCGCTCCGCAGTTCACGATCGAAGAAATGCGGGCGGCGGTCGAAGAAGCGCATGCGGCCGGCAAGATTTCCTGTGCGCACGCGCACGGCACTACGGCGATCAAGAACGCGGTCAAGGCCGGAGTCGACTCGATCGAGCACGGCTATCTGATCGACGACGAAGGCATCCAGCTCATGCTCGATCGCGGCACCTATCTGGTGGCGACTTCGGCGGCGGTGCGCAATGTCGTCAAGCACGGTACGGCGGCGGGCATCAGGCCCGATGTCGTGCGCAAAGCCCAGGAAGCGATCGAGCGCCACGTCGACGGCTTCAAACGCGCCCATAAGGCCGGCGTGAAGCTGGCGATGGGCACCGATACCGGCGTCCCGTTCACGGACCACGGCAACAATCTCGACGAAGTCACCTATCTCGTGGAGATGGGACTGACTCCCATGGAAGCGCTGACGGTGACGACATTCGAAGCGGCCAAGCTTCTCAAGATGTCGGATCGGATCGGCAGCCTCGAGGTCGGCAAGCTCGCCGATTACGTCGTGATCGACGGCGACCCGCTTGCCGATATCAAAATCCTGCAGGACAAGAGCCGCATTCTCACGGTGGCCATCGGCGGCAAGACGATGGTGGAGCGCGCGCCGCTGAAGCGCTGAGTTTGGCGCGCAAACTCTGTCACACGCTGATATCATTCCCTGAGGCTGATCGTGGAAAAAGCAGACAAGATCTGGATGAATGGCAAGATCGTTGATTGGGATGCGGCGCATGTGCATCTCATCAGCAACACCTTGCAGTATGGCTTCGGCGTTTTCGAAGGCATCCGTTGCTACAAAGCCGAGCAGGGGCCTGCCGTATTCCGTTTGAAGGAACACCTGGTTCGCCTGCGCAATTCCGCGAAGATTTTGGGCTTCGAGGTGCCTTACAGCGTCGAGGAAATGACCGAGGCGACCTGCCGCGTCATTCGCGAGAACAAGTTCGAGCAATGCTATATCCGCCCGATTGCGTATATCGGCTATGGCGGCATGGGCCTTGCTTACGAAGAGTGCAAGATCGATGTTTCGATCGCGGTGTGGCACTGGGGCGAATATGTCGGCAAGGGTACACTTGAGAACGGAAGCCGCGCCCGCGTGTCGAGCTATGTGCGCCACCACATCAACACCAACATGGCCAAGGCCAAGGCGTGCGGCAACTATATGCTGTTCCAGATGGCGCGCACCGAGGCGAAGCGCGACGGCTATGACGAGGCGATCCTGCTCGATACCAACGGGTATGTGGCGGAGGGCTCCGTCGAACACATTTTCCTCGTCCGCGATGGCGCGCTCGTGACACCGCCGCTCGGCAATCTCCTCGATGGTATCACCCGCGACAGCGTGATTCAGCTCGCGCGCGCCAACAGGATCGAAGTGCGGGAGGAGTTGTTCTCGCGCGACTACATGCTGACCGCCGATGAGGTGTTCTTTGTCGGCACCGGCGCGGAAGTCACGCCGGTGGTCGAGATCGACAATCGCAAGATCGGCAATGGCAAGCGCGGCCCGGTGACAGCGATGATGCAGAAGGTTTATTTCGACGTGGTCTACGGCCGCGATTCGAATTGGGCCGAATGGCGCACCCCGGTTTGAGAGAGTGACGATCGGTCCATGATGGTGATGCCGCCCGACGAATACGCCAACCGCGTCAGCCGTGCACGCGCGCTCATGCGCCAGCATGGTCTTGATGGTCTCGTCGTCACCGATCCGGTTAACTATTCCTATTTCACGGGCCATAAGGTCGCATCCTGGATGCGGTCGCGCCCTTCGGTGTTCGTGCTGCCGTTGACCGGTGAGCCGGCGCTGATCTGCTGGTCAGGCCCGGAGATGTTCGCGCGGCTCTACAAGCAGCCGTTCCCGTCATGGGTTGCCGACCGCCGCATTTATCCCGAAGTGCCGTTCACGAAGGCGCCGCGAGTGGATTGGGGGATTGCCGGCGTTCTGAAGGAGCGGGGACTGACATCGGCAAAGCTCGGCATCGAGCTGGGCCGCGAGGTCTGGCTCGGTATTGCCGTCGCCGATTTCGATCTGCTGCGCGAGACGGTGCCGCAGGCGACGTTCGTCGATTCCAGCGCCGTGATCTGGGGCTGCCGCCTGATCAAGTCGGAATGGGAAATCGAATGCATGCGCAAGGCCTGCGCCATTGGTGGCAAGGCCTGGCAGCGTGCATTTGAGGAATTGCGGCCGGGAATTTCCGCCGCGGCTGTCCAGCGCAAGGTATTGGACTATTACTTCGATGAAGGTGGCGACCTGACGTCGGAACCGCCGATGGTGATGGGCGCGACCGGTCCGAACCGCACCTTCCAGGCCGGCGACATTCTCTACATCGACGGTGGGGCCAATTTCTCCGGCTACAAGATGGACTATGCACGCCGTGCCGTATTCGGCCCGCCGTCGGCGCGACAACGGGCTGAGCACGACGGAATGTGGGGCATCCTGCAAGAGCTGATCGAGCGCATGAAGCCCGGCGTGTCGATGACCAAGTTGTTCGAGTTCTCGCAGAGCTGCCTGGCGCGCCACCCGGAGTGGCATAATTATTCCGATCATCCGTCAAAGCGGATCGGTCATGGCATCGGGCTTGAAAACGAGCCACCGTCCATTTCCGGCACTGACGATACGGTGTTGCAGATCGGCATGGCGCTGACGCCCGAACCCAAGATCGAAACCATCGAAGGTCTGCTCAATCCGGAAGAACACGTCGTGATCCGGGAGCATGGCTGCGAGATTCTGTCCGCCGTCTCCGACTGGCGGCTCTTCCAGGTATCGTGACGGCATCCGCGATGAAAATACGACTGCTCAGCGAAAAGGATATCCGGGCGGTCGTGCCGACCGCCGCGGAGATCGTTGGTCTGGTCGAACAAGCCTACCGTCTCGATGCAGCCGGGAAGGCCGAGGTGCCGACCAAGATTGGCGTGCACCCGGACCGGCCGAAAACATTTCTGCATGCGATGCCGGCCTGGGTCGGCGGTGGCACCCGCGCCTTAGGTATGAAATGGGTGTCCTATTTCCCCGGAAATTTCAGCCACGGCATCCCGGATTCACACGGCATCATCGTGCTGAACGAACCGGACCACGGCCAGCCGTGCTGCTTCATGGAAGGCATGTATGTCACCTTCCTGCGGACTGCGGCCTGCGCGGCTGTGGCCGCTAAGCACCTGCTTCCACGTGAGCCTAAATCGCTCGGCCTGGTCGGTTGCGGCGGGCTAGGCCTGTGGTCGCTGCGCATCATGAGCGCTGTCTTTCCCTCGCTTGAGCGCGTCGTGGTTTCATCCCGCACGGCGGAGACGCGGGAGAATTTCTGCGCCGAGATGGCCAAAGAAGGCGCGTGGGCGATTAACCCGGTTTCCGAACCGTCGCAGGCTATGCGCGATCTGGACATCGTCGTCAGCTCGGTGCCGCCGACGGAGACGCATCCGCTGACTGGGGACGACTTCACCCCAGGTACGGTGTTCATTCCGCTGGATGTCGTCAATTCGTGGTCGGACGACGTGATGCAAAGAGCCGACCGGGTCATCGCCGATGATCCGTCGCACTTTGCCAAGCAAGTGGGCGCACGCAGCAGTCACGATTTTCCGGCAATGCGAGCACCGGTGCTCACGCAAGATCTCGTGACCGGAAAGGCGACGCGAGCCGGGAAATTCGATCGCAGCATTGTTGCGGTTTGCGGCATTGCCAGCACCGACGTGGTGGTTGGCTGGGAAATCTATCGACGGGCGCTGGCAGCGAATGTCGGCACTGACTTCGACATGCATGGGTAAGACGAGAACGGACAACCGTTCCAAAACGGGAGGAAAAGGAATGCTCAGGACCATCACAAAACTATTCGCAATGGGTCTCCTGGCTGTCGGAGCCGGGTTTTTGTCTGCGACGCCGTCATCGGCGGAAACAGTTCTTCGGGCCATCGCCTATGCCCCGCCGTCCAAGGTCGAGGACAGCATGGCGATCTTCAAGATGTGGGTCGATAAGGTGAATACCGCCGGGAAAGGCGATATCCGCATCGACATTCTTGGCGGTCCGGAAGTGTTCCCGGTCGGCGATCAGATCAACGCGCTCAGCAAGGGGCTCGTCGATATCGTTATGACCTTTACCGTGCATACGCCACTGGTTCCCGAAGTGGACACGTCGGGCCTATCCGACATCACACCGGCAGAAGAGCGGAAGAACGGCTATTTCGACCTGCTCGACAAGGCGCATGAAAAGATCAACGTGAAGGTGATCGGGCGGACGGCCACCAATTCGGGTTTCTATATTTTTTCGAAACAGCCGATCAACAAACTGGCCGATTTCAAGAACGTGAAGATCCGCTCGCACTCCGGCTATGATCCTCTGTTCAAGAAGGTCGGTGCCGTCCCGATCGGCATGAGCATCGCGGAAATTTACGGTGCACTGGAGCGCGGTATCGTGACCGCCGCGCCGTACAACATATTCGTCTATGATATGGGCCTGCAGGAGGTCGTGAAGTATGCCCTGGCGGATCCGTTCTGGCCTTCGCACACGACCTTCACCTTCATGAATTTGAAGAAGTTCAAGAGCCTGACTCCGAAGCAACAGAAGATTCTGACGGACGCTCAGCTCGACATCGAGAAGGATATGGCCGGAATCGAGGCCAAGCTGATTGGCGAAGAAAAGGCGAAACTGGAAAAGGCCGGCATGACCTTCACCCATTTGCCGCCGGACGAAGCCAAGCAATGGCGCAAGATGGCCAACGACTCCCGCTTCGATGCGCTTGCCAGCAAGCTCGGCCCCGAGCAGACGGCCAAGATTCGCGCGCTGATCAGCCGTGACTGACGCGCCGCGCGACGAAGAAAGAAATGGAGAGGTTGCCGTGATGAGCCTTCGCCGCAAGGCCGGTGTCGTCTTTGACCGGCTCCTCGACCTCTGCGCCTGGATCGGGTGCGCGTTGCTCGGTTTCCAGGTGGTGAGCGTTTCCGTCGAGGTTCTGTGCCGCTATTTCTTCGACATCTCGTTCAGCGTCGTCACGCCGCTGAACGAGTGGAGCCTGGTCTATCTGACGTTCATCGGTGCCGCATGGCTGCAGCGCGAGGGCGGCCACACCAGTGACGACTCGATCGTGACGCTGCTGCCGCCCTGGGTGAACTGGGCGGCTGAACGCCTTGGCTGGATTTTGGCCGTCGTCACCTGCGCTCTGCTGACCTGGTACGGCACTATCGTCACTTGGGACAACTTCACCAAGGACGCCTACGACTTCTTCAAACTGCGCGAAGTCCCGATCGCTTACGTTTACGTGGTGATCCCGATCGGCAGTCTGCTGTGGCTGATCCAACTGTTGCGCCGGCAGAGCCGCCCGGGCGCGCAGACCGCCGCGCATTCCCACGACAGCGGCGCCGATATCTGAGCACATCCGATGGAATGGTATACCGCATTCTCGCTGCTGATGGCGTGCTTCTTCGCGCTGGTGCTCCTCGGCATTCCGGTCGTGTTCGCGTTTTTCGGCGTGAACGTGATTTTCCTCGGCTATTTCATGGGCGAACCGGGGTTCGAACTGCTGATCGACAGCGTTTACGGCAGCCTGTCGGTGTTCGTCTTGTTGCCGATCACGATGTTCATCCTCCAAGGCGAGATCCTGTTCCGAACAGGTCTCGTCATGCGGATGATCGACGCCCTCGATAGTTGGCTCGGCTCAATCCCCGGGCGGTTGTCGCTGCTGGCGGTCGGATCGGGAACGATTCTGGCATCACTCTCCGGAGCCAGCATCGGCACCACCGCGATGCTGACGCGTACGCTCGCGCCGGCCATGGAAG
>JBQCFU010000024.1:0-3016 GCA_051958775.1 Pseudolabrys sp. | reverse complement strand
CATCGCCCGCGCGCTCGCCAACGACCCGGGCATCCTGCTCCTCGACGAGCCCTTCGGCGCCCTCGACAACCAGACCCGCGGGCTGATGCAGGAACTGCTGCTGGGCATCTGGGAGCGCGAGCGCAAGACCGTGCTGTTCGTCACCCACGACATCGAGGAAGCGATCTTCCTCGCCTCGCGCGTGCTGGTGATGAGCGCGCGCCCCGGCCGCATCAAGGCCGACGTGCCGGTGACGCTGCCCTATCCGCGCCACTACACCATCAAGACCAGCCCGGAGTTCTCCGCGCTGCGCGCGCAACTCACCGAACAGATCCGCGAGGAAGCGGTGCTGGCGGCGGCGGAGCACTAGGGCGCAGCGCCCTCGCGATCAACCAAGCCGGTAAACCTGCGCCGCCGTGTCGTGCAGGATCGCGGCACGGGCCTTGGCATCGAACCCGGCGACAGCAGCGCGGATCGCCGTGACGATCGCGGCATAGTCGGTCCAGATCTTCTCGACGGGGAAATTCGAGCCCCACATGCAACGGTCGGCGCCGAACAGCGCGACCGTCTCGCCGACAATGTCGGCGATGTGCTGCGGATCATTGCGGCGGATGAAGGTGCCGAGACCGGAGAACTTGGTATAGACGTTCGGCTGCGCGGCGAGCCGCTTCATTCCCTCGCGCCAGATCGCCCGCCCCTGGGGGCTCAGATCCTCCAGCATGCCGGCGTGCTGCAAAATGAACTTGGTCGCCGGAAATGCGGCCGCCAATACCGCGGCATCGGTCATCTGAGAGGCAAACACCTGCAGATCGAAAGTCCAGCCGTATTCGGCCAGATGCGCGATGTTCTTGCGAAATGCGGCCGTGTTCATCATGTCCGGCCGCGGCGCGAAGCGATAAAGCTCCTTCTCATGCCAGTGCAGTTGCTGCCGCACGCCGCGCATCAGCGGGAAGCGCGACTGCGCTTTTATCACCTCCGGCGCGTTGTCGGCCTGCATGTCGACGAAGCTGACGATCGCGTGCGGCCAGCCGGCGCGATCCGCCTCGGACTGGACCCACTCGACCTCTTCCACCGCACGAGTAGGTAGCCAATTGGTCTGCACATAGACGGATTTGACGACGCCGGTGCCCGCGAGATCGGCCTTGAATTCCTCGACCGGATAATCGCGCTTGATCTTGTCATAAGCACCGAAAATCCGCGGCACCGTGGGTCCCTGCAACCACGGCTGATCGGCCTGGCGCCAGATGTGATGGTGAGCGTCGATGATCGGTTCGGACATGAGCGGATTCCCTGAACAAGTGCGCGTGCGCGGCCCGCACAACAAAGCGGACCGTGATCGGTTTCCCGATATCACAAGAGCGGGCGTTCGCATAAGACCGCGCTGGCCCATCAGACGGGGCAGCAGGGAACGGAGATCTCAGCCTCCGTCAATGCCGGGGAATCACGGTCAAGAGTTTGCGCAGGACAAACGGGCGGCGCCACAACCGTCAGCGGCTGACTTTGTGATCTCCGTATCCCATCATCACCGACACCCCGGCAACCAGCCAGTTCATCAGCATCGCGGCCACGACGACGAACACGGTCAGCGCCATCACCGTCAGGTTGTCGTTCAACTGGCTGGCATTGGTCAGCAGAAATCCAAGCCCCTTGTTGGATGCAAAGATCTCGCCGATCAGAACGCCGACAATGGTGAGAGCCAGGCCGATCCGCACGCCGGTGAGGATCTCGGGCAATGTCGCCGGCAACAGAACACGCAGGATCATGTCGCTCTGCGAGAGATGGAAAACCCGCCCAGTCCGCACAATCGACGGGCTGATGTGTCGCACCGCCTCCATGGCGATGATCACAACCGGCGCAAAGCCGTTCAGGATTCCGAGCGCGACCTTGGCCGACAGGCTGATGCCGAACAGGATCAGCACCACCGGATAAAGGACGACCTTGGGCATCGCATAGATTGCGACCAGAACCGGCGACGCCACCTCGCTGGCAAACCGGCTCAGCCCAAGCGAAAGTCCAAGGACCGCACCGCCGATGGCGCCCAGCAGCCCGGCGATGACGACCGCGATAGCGGTCTCGCCGACGTGGGACCAGAAATTCCAGGTCTGGCCAAGCTCCGACAACCGGCGCCCGGTTTCCAGCGGCGACGGCAACGCATTGCTGCCGAGCTTCATGCTAGCGAGATGCCACGCCGCCACCAGAAACAGCGTCAGCAGAAGTTGATCGGTGAACCGCAGGATCCGGGTCATGATTTCCGGCGCCTCAACATCAAACGGTTTTCCCAAAACTGCAAAGTCATGTTCGCGCCGGTGACGAGCACGATCAGCAAGAGCATCAGCGCGTACATCGTGCGGACGTCGAAGTCGTGATAGGCGAAGGCGATCGAATAGCCGATGCCGCGATCGGACAGAATGAACTCCGACGCGATCACGCCAATGAAGGCATAAGCGAGACAGAGACGAACTCCGGAAAAGAGATACGGCGCCGCGCACGGCAGCATGATCAGAAACACTTTCCGTAGCAGATCGAGCCGATAGGTCTTTGAGACGCGCATCAGCACGCCGGGAATACGATCGAGGCCATTGAATGTCGCCAGGATCATCGACGGGATCGCGAGAATGCAGCCGACCGAAATAAGCGGCGCATCGTTGACTCCGAAGACGCCCAGCAATGGTACGTAGAAGATGAAGCCCGGGATCGCGTAGGAACTCGCCGCGAACGGCTCGACAGCGCGCCGAAGTCTCGGGATCGCATGGATCGTCACGCCGGCGGCAAAGCCGAACACCACCGAGATCAAGACCGCTGCGCCTACATTGGTGAGCGTAGAGACAAGAGCTTCGTTGAAGCGGCCGGAAACCAAACCCTGAACCAGGGCCACAGCCATTTCGGACGGCGGAATCAACGTCGTTCGGCTGATCCAGCCGGACCGGCACGCCAGTTCAAGCACCCCGATCAGCACCAGCAGCAGGCCGGTGCGGACAATGCCCGACCATTTAAGATGAAACACTGCTCGCCTCTTGATGTCCGCCTTCCGGCTGTG
>JBQCFU010000023.1:0-7681 GCA_051958775.1 Pseudolabrys sp. | reverse complement strand
TCGCCCATTTCTGCGTCTCGGAGGCGATATAGGCGCGGAATTCGTCGGGCGTGTCGGGCACCAATGTCAGGCCCTGATCGGCCAGCTTCTGCTTCACCGACGGATCGGCCATCGCCTCGTGCGTGATGCGGTTGAGCTTGGCGATGATCGCCGGCGGCGTCTTCGCCGGCGCGACCATGCCGTACCAGTTCTCGGTCTGCAGATCGGGCATGCCGGCTTCCGTCGTGGTCGGCACGTCCTTGGCGCTCGGCACCCTCTGTGGCGCACCGATCGCGATCGGCTTCAGCTTGCCGGCATTCACCTGCGGCAGCAGCACCGGCAGATCGAGGAAAACCATCTGCACCTGCTGGCCGAGCAGGTCGTTCACCGCCGGCGCCGCGCCGCGATACGGCACGTGGACGATGTCGATCTTCGCGGTCAGCTTGAACAATTCGCCGGCGAGATGCGGCAGGCTGCCGGGACCCGAGGACGCGAAATTGAGTTTGCCCGGCTGTGCTTTAGCCAGCGCGACCAGTTCCTTCATGTTGTTGGCCGGGACGCTCGTCGCGACCACCAGCATTTCCGGCACCTTGGCGACCAGCGTCACCGGCGCGAGATCCTTGAGCGGATCGTAGGCAATCTTCTGCATGCTCGGGCTGATGGCGAGCGCACCCGCACTCGTCACCGCGATCGTGTAGCCATCGGGATCGGCCTTGGCGACCATATCTGTGCCGATCACGCCACCCTGCCCGCCGCGATTGTCGATCAGCACCGGCTGCTTGAGGATATCGGACATCTTCTGACCGACCGCGCGAGCGATGATGTCGTTCGGACCACCCGCCGGGAACGGCACGACGAGCTTGATCGGCTTGCTCGGGAAATCCTGTGCCATCGCAAGCGCCGGCAGCAGCGCAACAGCGAATCCGGCGAGCCAAGGCACGAGTGACGGCCTGAGCGACGTCCTGAGTGGTTTCATCCGATCCTCCCTGAATGAATATTGTTATGATGTTGCGGGAAGAGTATCGCGCGGCGTCTGTCAGGGGAAGTTTTCCGGCGATATCATTTCGGCATGGGATGGGAGCACGCCTCCGCCGGGCTCACGCAGCGATCCACTGCGAGCCGCTCCAACGACGGCCGCGCACCAGCTCATGCGCAATGTCGAAAAGCGTCGCTGACGTCTCCTCCGTGAGCCGTGGCAGCGCGCCCGCCAGCGTCACCAGCGTGACCCTGGTCGACAGAACGGGCCGCATGATCGGAAACGCCGTCAGCCGCCCTTGCCCGACCTCTTCCTCGACGGCGGCGTAGGTGAGGATCGTATAGCCGAGCCCGTCCTCGACCATCGCCTTGGCGAAGGCGACGCTGTCGATCTCGATCTTGATCCGCAGCCGAACACCGTGCTCGAGCGCGGCCTGCTCCACCAGACGACGGTTGTTGTGCGCAAGGCTTGGCAGGATCAACGGCAGGTCGCCGAGATCGCGGATGCGATAGGTCCGCGCGCGTTCCACATCCGAGGAATTGGCTCGCGGTCCGATCAACCACATGCGCTCTTGCAGAATGGGCCTGATATTCAGGGCATCCAGCGGTGGCGGATTATGCAGCACGGCAACATCGAGACGTTTGTCGAGCAGCCATTCCTGCAGCGTCGACGTGACACCTTCGCGAATATGCAGCGACGTCTGCGGCCGTTCCGCCTGAAAATGACGAACCAGCGGCGGGATCAGCAGCCGTCCCGCGGCGGGCGGCACGCCGACGGTGACACGGCCGCCGGCCGGTGCGCGATCCTCGCGGATATCGTCGCCGGTCTGGCGCACCAGATGCGCGATGGCTTCGGCCCGTTCCAGCAGCATTGATCCCGCCGTCGTCAGCCGCACGCCGCGGCCGTGCCGCGCCAGCAGCGGAACGCCGAGTTCGCGTTCGAGCTTGGCGATCTGACGGCTGAGCGCCGGCTGCGCCAGCCGCAATTCCTGCGCGGCACGGCTGAAACTTCCCGCACGGGCGACCCTCGCGAAGTGCCGCAATTCCTTCAGTTCCATGGCTCATCCGTCCTATGCCGATTTGGCATAAGACGATGGTGACGGAACGGAAGCGGCATCGCAACGTCCCACTCAGTTTGCCCTGAGAATAAGTCGCAACCGCAAGAAACACTGCGTTACAGCGGATCGTTGACGCGCCGAAGCGGTACCGCTAGGCGATGCAAAAGCGCCGAAGAAGCCGAACCCAGAACCGCCGATGGACCAGCAGCATAAAGAACGAGTCGCACTGACGTCGTTGTTTGCGTCACTCGCACTCACCATCGCCAAAGCGATCGTCGGCATCATGACCGGCTCGCTCGGTATCCTGTCGGAAGCCGGCCACTCGCTGATCGATTTCGGCGCGACAGTGATGACCTTCATTGCCGTGCGCATTTCCGGCAAGCCGGCTGACGACGAGCATCACTCCGGCCACGGCAAGGTCGAGGCGATCTCGGCGCTCGCCGAGACGGCCCTGCTGTTCCTGCTGTCGGCGGCGGTGATCTTCGAAGCCGTCCGCCGCCTGTTCTTCCATGAAGGCGTGCACGTCGAAGCGAACATCTGGGCTTTCGCGGTGATGGCCGGCTCGGTCGTTGTTGATTTCTTCCGGGCTCGCGCCCTGTCGCGTGCCGCGAAGGCCACCGGCAGCCAGGCGCTGGAAGCTGACGCCCTGCACCTCTCGTCCGATCTATGGTCGTCACTGGCGGTGCTGGTGGGCCTCGGCGGTGTCTGGCTCGGCCTGCCCTGGGCGGATGCTGTCGCCGCCATCGCTGTCGCCATCCTGATCTGCCTCGTCGGCTGGCGGCTGGTCCGCCGCACCGTCGACACACTGACCGATGCCGCCCCGCGCGGCGTCAGAGAACGGGTTGTGGAGATCGCGCGCCGCATGCCGGGCGTCGTCGCCGTCGAGCGCATTCGCGTGCGCTCCTCCGGCGAAAAGGATTTCATCGACCTCGACGTGGCGGTCAACCGCGGCCTGCCGCTCGATCGTGTCAGCGCCATCAAGGATCGGCTCAGCGCCGCAATCTTGAAAGACAGCCCGCGGACCGAGGTGAATGTCACCACCGAGCCGCGCGCGGTCGACGACGAGACCATCCATGAAAAGGTGATGGTGATCGCCCGCAATCGCGCGCTCGCCGTGCACCACGTCACCGTCCATGAGATCGGCGACCGCCTCTCGGTGTCGCTCGACCTCGAGGTCGACGGCAAGCTGACGCTGGTCGATGCGCACCGCATTGCCGACCAGCTCGAAGAGGCGATCGAGGAAGAACTCGGCCCGACCGTCGAGGTGGAGACCCATATCGAGCCGTTGCAGCCGATCGATGCCGGCCGCGAGGCCCCGCCCGAGCGGGTCGCTGTGGTCACCGCCGCGCTCGCGGAAATCGCGGCCGCCGGCAAGGTGGTCCGCGAGGTCCATGACGTCCGGGTCCGCGAAACGGCCGATGGCGAGATCGTCAATTTCCACTGCCGGGTGGACCCCACCCTCACTGTCGCCACCGTCCACGACAAGGTCGACGCGGTGGAACGCGGTCTGAAACGGCGCTCGCCGCTGATCAAGCGGGTGATCGGCCACGCCGAGCCGATCCGCTGAACTGACGCTCAATTTCGGCGTCGCGCCGGGCTTCCCCTTGCCGGTGTGAAGGCCTAAATGAACGGCATGCGCACCGACACCGCCAAGACGATCCGCCTCTCCGATTATCAGCCGCCCGAATGGCTCATCGATACCGTCGATCTCGACGTGTCGCTGCATCCGACGAAGACGAAAGTCCGCGCCACGCTGCGGCTGCGGCCGAACAGCGGCACGCCGGCACCGCTGGTGCTCGATGGCGAAGATGTGACACTGACGGGCCTGGCGATCGACGGGGAAACGGTCGCACCGGAGCGCTACACCGCCGCCGCGGACAAGCTGACGATCCCGCAGCCGCCGCAGGGCCCGTTCTCGCTGACGATCGAGACCGAGATCAATCCGACTGCCAATCTGCAGCTCTCGGGGCTTTACCGATCGAGCAACAATTATTGCACCCAGTGCGAAGCCGAAGGCTTCCGCCGCATCACCTATTTCCTCGACCGTCCGGATGTGATGGCGGTCTATACGACGCGCATCGAAGCCGACAAAAACGAAGCGCCGGTGCTGCTCGCCAACGGCAACCTCACCGACAGTGGTGATCTGCCGGGCGGCCGCCATTTCGCGGTGTGGCACGACCCGTTCAAGAAGCCGAGCTATCTGTTCGCGCTGGTCGGCGGCAAACTGGGCGTGGTCGAGGATACTTTCGTCACCCAGTCGGGCCGCAACGTCGCGCTCAAGATCTACGTCGAGCCGGGCAAGGAAGATCGCTGCGCCTACGCCATGGATTCGCTCAAGCGCTCGATGCGCTGGGATGAAATCGCGTTCGGCCGCGAATACGACCTCGATATCTTCATGATCGTCGCCGTGTCCGACTTCAACATGGGCGCGATGGAGAACAAGGGCCTCAACGTCTTCAACGACAAGCTGGTGCTGGCCTCGCCGCAATCCGCCACCGATGCCGACTATGCCGCCATCGAGGCCGTGATCGCGCACGAATATTTTCACAACTGGACCGGTAACCGCATCACCTGTCGCGACTGGTTCCAGCTCTGTCTCAAGGAAGGCCTTACCGTTTTCCGCGATCAGGAATTCTCATCCGATGAGCGCTCGCGCCCGGTGAAGCGGGTCGCCGACGTGCGCGCGCTGCGCGCCACGCAGTTCGTCGAGGATGCCGGCCCGCTGTCGCATCCGGTACGACCGACGCAATACAAGGAGATCAACAACTTCTACACGACCACCGTCTATGAAAAGGGCGCCGAGGTCGTGCGGATGATCAAGACCCTGATCGGCGAGAAGGCGTTTCGCGCCGGCATGGACCTCTATTTCGAGCGCCATGATGGCGAGGCTGCAACGGTCGAACAGTTCGTGCAGTGCTTCGCCGATGTCTCCAAGCGCGACATGACGCAGTTCATGCGCTGGTACTCGCAAGCCGGCACGCCGGAAGTGATTGCCAGCGGCACGCACGATCCGGTGACGCAGACCTATCGTCTCGAAATCGGCCAGTCCGTACCTTCAACGCCCGGTCAGCTTGCCAAGGAGCCAATGCTGATCCCGCTCGCCTTCGGCCTGATCGGCCCGAACGGCAAGGACCTCGCGTTAAAGGACGAAACCGGCCAGCCGCAGCCGAGCGTGCTGGTGCTCGACAAGCCGGCCTGGAAATGGACCTTTACCGGTATCAAGGAACGGCCCGTTCTGTCGATCAATCGCGGCTTCTCCGCTCCGGTGAAGCTCACGGCCAATCTTTCGACCGAGGATTTGCGCTTCCTCGCCGAGCACGACAGCGACAGCTTCAACCGCTGGCAGGCGGTGCAGTCCCTCGCGACCCGCGCGCTGATGGAAACGATCACGCGCCTGCCCGCAGGCGGCGCAACGCGACCGCAGCCGGCGCTGATCGAGGCACTTGCCGCCATTCTCGCTGACGAGACACTGGAGCCGGCTTTCGTCGCGCTGGTTCTGGCGCCGCCGAGCGAGACCGACATCGCCCGCGAGATCGGCCGCAATATCGACCCTGACGCAATCTACGCCGCCCGCAAGGCACTGCGGGTGATGATCGGCAAACAGTTGGCACCTGCTCTCACCGCCACTTACACGCGGATGACCAGCACGGCGCCCTACTCGCCGGACGCCGCCAGCGCCGGCAAGCGCGCGCTACGCAACGTCGCGCTCGATCTGCTCGCCGCAACCGGTGAAGCCGAGGCGCTGCAGCGTGCCGCCAAACAATATGCCGACGCCGACAATATGACCGACCGGCTGGCGGCGCTCGCGACACTGGCGCAACATCCGGTCCCGGAACGCGACGCGGCGCTCGCAGATTTCTACAAGCGTTACGCGGACAATCCGCTGATCATCGACAAGTGGTTTTCGCTGCAGGCGTCGATCCCGGAGCCCGAGACTCTGGACCGGGTACGAGCGCTCACGAAGCACCCGGCCTTCGCCATGACCAATCCGAACCGGGTGCGTGCGTTGATCGGCGTGTTCGCTCACGGTAACGCCCGCGAGTTCAACCGGGCCGACGGCGCCGGTTATGACTTCGTCGCCGACATCGTGCTGGCGCTCGATGGCGCCAACCCGCAGGTTGCGTCGCGGCTCGCCACCGCGTTCCGGAGCTGGCGCACCATGGAGGCCGGCCGGCGCGCCAAAGCGGAAGCTGCGCTGCAACGCATCAAGGCCGCCTCGTCCTTATCGCGGGATGTCACCGACATCGTCGAGCGATCGCTGGCGGGCTGATGAACCTGATCCGGAAAACCGGGGACCGGTTTTCCGACAAGGTCACACTCAACAAAGGCGTCCGCCCGGCGTCGAAGCCTGCGCACCGTTGCAGAAAAGACTCACCGCAGCCGCTTCCAAAATTTCTGTTCGCATTTACCAAAAATTATTGACTCAGGACTCTCGACAACGCGCGCGCTCTGGATTCAAATCTCATTGATTCGGAGAGATGCCTCGCATCCCCTCCGGCGGTTGAGTCGGTCGGGTTCAGCAAAATCTGGGGGCTTCTATGGCGCACGCCGAGGTGGCGAGTGCGTCCGCGCATGCGGATTCGATCAAGGGCTCGGACTCGATCAAGGGTCTTGCGCAGTCCATTGCCAGGCCCGCATACCGCCGCCTGCTGCTGGCCGAGCCCGCGCTCCGCCGCGCCGTGCCGGTCCTGATCATCGCCTTCCTCGCCACCATCTGCGTTGGCGCCATGGTGCAGGTGCTCGACCATCGCCACCAGACCATGCAGGAGATGGGTCGGACGCTCGAAGCCGCCGCCGACGTGACCGCCGAACGGATCGAGCGCATCGGCACGCCAACCAACCCGCAGGACAGCCTCACGCGCGCGATTCCCGCTTGGGCGACCGGCGCTGGCCGCCTCGCATTGCTGACCAATGCCGAAGGCCTGATCGTCGCGGCGCTGCCGCCGCTGAGCAACCTCATCGGCCGCACGCTCGTCGACATTCTCGGCCCGGCGCAGCCGCTGACGACATTCGGCGTCGAGGCCGGTGTGCTGGAAATCGCACTGGCGGACAATCTGCGGGCACTCGCCACCGTCCGCGTCCTGCATGACACCAAAGCTGGCGGCGACAAATCCCGGAGCATCGGCCAGCTCGCCTTCCTGCAACCGCGCAATGACGCGCTGTCGCCGTGGCGGTCGCTGACGACCCTCACCATCACCCTGTCGGCGACGACCGGTTTTGTCGTGCTGATCCTCGGCTTTGCCTTTCACTGGCAATCGACCCGGGCGCGTGAAGCCGACGGCATTTTCGAGACCGTGCGCAGCCGGATCGACACCGCGCTCAACCGTGGTCGTTGCGGCCTGTGGGACTGGGACCTGGCCCGTGGCCGGATCTTCTGGTCGCAGTCGATGTTCGAGATGCTTGGCCTCGCCGCCCGCGAAGATCTCATGGGATTCGGCGAGGTCAGCACCCTCGTGCACCCCGACGATATCCACCTTTACGAAATCGCCGCCGAACTGACCGAAAAGGGCGGCGGCGCCATCGATCACGCTTTTCGCATGCGCCATGCCAATGGCCATTGGGTCTGGCTGCGTGCGCGCTGCGAACTCGTGCACCAGGCCGGCGACGCCGGCCCGCATCTGATCGGCATCGCCGTCGATGTCACCGAACAGAAGCGGCTGGTGGAGCGC
>JBQCFU010000022.1:0-4012 GCA_051958775.1 Pseudolabrys sp. | reverse complement strand
CAGCAACTCCTGCGAATAGGCGCTGATCTTCAGGAACCATTGCGTCAGCTCGCGCTGCTCGACTACCGCGCCGGAGCGCCAGCCGCGGCCGTCGATCACCTGCTCGTTGGCGAGCACCGTGTGGTCGACCGGGTCCCAGTTCACTTTTGACTGCTTACGCTCGACGAGGCCGGCGCGCAGGAAGTCGAGAAACATCTTCTGCTGATGCTTGTAATAAGTGGGATCGCAGGTGGCGATCTCGCGCGCCCAATCGAGCGACAGGCCCATGGACTTGAGCTGCTTCTTCATCGCCGCGATGTTGGCGTAGGTCCATTCGCGCGGATGGACCTTGCGTTCCATGGCGGCGTTTTCCGCCGGCATTCCGAAAGCGTCCCAGCCCATCGGGTGCAGGACGCTGAAGCCGCGGGCGCGCTTGTAGCGCGCGACCACGTCGCCCATCGTGTAATTGCGCACATGGCCCATATGGATGCGCCCGGACGGATACGGGAACATCTCCAGCACGTAGTATTTCGGGCGAGGATCGTCGTTGCGGGTGGCGTAAATGCCTTTTTCGTCCCAGATCGCCTGCCAGCGTGGCTCGGCGTCGCGGGGGTTGTAGCGTTCCGTCGTCATCGTCAGTGTGACTGCCCTGTCTGGGTGCCTGTGTCCCGGGTGCTTTTGGCTTGCGCGGCCCGGTCTGGAAAGCCGCTCCGCGCGCCCGCTTCAGGGTCCCGCCGCGCTTTCAAAGGCTTGCAAGATCAAATCGTTAGACTGCGCGGGACTAGGCCATGAACACCGTGGCGGGTCAACTCCATAAGGAACCCCCGCCGCCGCTCCCGGGTTAGCCCCCGAGAAGGAGGCAAACCATGCAGAAGACCGACCAAATCAAGGAACATATGGAAGTTCTCGGATCCGACGGGAAGCACGTCGGAACAGTGGATCATCTTGATGGCGGCAAGCAGATCAAGCTGACCAAAAACGACCCGAAGGCCAATGGCGAGCACCACCTGATTCCGATGGAGTGGGTCGATCATGTCGACCAGCACGTTCATCTGAACAAGTCCTGCGACTTTGCTACTTCGCAGTGGCAGACCGCCGCCTGATCCCCGACGCGGGACCAAAGCGCTGGGACTAAGGCGCGAGGCAGGACGAAGCCCGGTGCCGCGGTTTTGCGGCACCGGGTTTTTTCACATCAAAGATTCGAGTCACCAGCCGCGACCCGTCAGCGGACCGGCCGAACAATCTGTGTCAGCGTGACGACGAGCATCCGTTCTTCCAGCGGCTTTTCCAGGACCATGGCTGCGCGGAGGTCGTCGGGCAGCGCCGCTTTCATTGAATAACCGGTGATGAAAACGAACGGGATTTGCGCAGCCGTCAATTCCTGAGCCAGCGGCAGCGTCGATTCGCCATCGAGATCCATGTCGAGGACGGCGAGGTGAAAGGGTCCGGCGCTTGCGAGCATCTCGCGTGCTTTCGCGAGATTGGGAGCGATGACAATGCGTGCCGCCCCGGCCGTTTGTAGAATCCGTTCGTAATCCAGAGCGATCAAAAACTCGTCTTCGACAACGAGGCAATGAAAGCCGGAAAGCGGATATGTTTGTCCGTCTGCCGACATCGAGTTGGCTTTCTTTTTTGTTCGCTGTGTCAGCGCGCAGAACAGAATTGTCGTTGTGTTGTGTAAGCCTGTCTGTGAAGCGTGACGGCACTATGCTATATTTTGAAAATCGTCATCATTTAAAAATGACATAGTCGGTCGACAGAGTTCGCATTGTGATGGTCGCGATCAAAAAGAACAACGAACGCGTCACGCCGTGCGACTTATGTCCGCTCCGTAGCCGCAAAGGACTGCGTGAATTCGCCGCGGATGAGCTAACGTTCATCAAAACCTTCAAATCCGATGAGTTGCACTTGTCCGCGGGCACGACGTTTCTGCAGCAAGGCAGCGCCAGTGAATATCTGTACACATTGCTGCGCGGCTGGGCGATCCGCTACAAAACGCTCGATGACGGTCGCCGTCAGATTTTGAACTATGTGCTTCCGGCAGATCTGGTCGGATTGCAGGGCTCGGTGCTCAACCAGATGGAGCATTCGGTCGAAGCCCTGACCGATGTGACGCTCTGCGTGTTTCCACGCAAGAAACTGTGGGAGCTTTATTCGGGCTTTCCGTCGCTCGGCTTCGACATCACTTGGCTTGCGGCGCGCGAAGAACAAATCCTCGATTCCGGTCTGCTTAACATCGGTCGTCGTACCGCACTCGAGCGCACAGCCTACATCCTGCTGCAGTTATTCGTCCGCGCGGAGGAAGCAGGGTTGGTCCGCGACAATGCGATCCAGTTTCCGTTCACGCAGCAGCATCTGGCGGATACGCTCGGCATGTCGCTCGTGCACACCAACAAGACGCTGAAGCGGTTGTTTGCGACCAAAGCGGTGCGGTGGGTTAATCGCATGTTCGAGGTGCTGGACCGCGAACTGCTGGTGCGGACTGCCGGCGAGAACGTTGTGCTCCATCAGCCGCGCCCGTTCATCTGATCGCGGCAGATCTGCTCTGACCGGATCGATTTATTTCGTGTCTTGATCTCAAAGCTTGGATGAGGCACGGATCGGCAGTCATGGTTGGCGATATGTCGAACGATACCGAAAATCCCTCTGTTTCCGCCCTTGCCGACGTCCGCGCTTCGATCGATGCCGCGTGCCGCGATGCGCAGCGCGATCCGGCGTCAGTGACCCTTGTCGCAGTGTCGAAGACATTTCCTGCCGAAGCGATCGCGCCGGTGATTGCCGCCGGCCAGCGGGTGTTCGGTGAGAATCGCGTTCAGGAAGCAAAAGCCAAATGGCCGTCGCTTCAGACGGTGACAACCGGGATCGAGCTGCATCTGATCGGCGCCTTGCAATCGAACAAGGCGCGCGATGCGGTTGCGCTGTTCGATGCCATTCATTCCGTCGACCGCGACAGCCTCTGTGCGGCACTCGCCAAGGAGGTCGCGCAGCGGCAGCGCAAGCCGCAACTGTTCGTGCAGATCAATACCGGTGCCGAGCCGCAGAAAGCGGGCGTGCTCCCGCAGGACGCGGATGATTTCATCGCCCGTTGCCGAACGCATCACGGGCTGGCGATCAGCGGGCTGATGTGCATTCCGCCGGCGGACGATCCGCCTGCACCGCATTTCGCGCTGACGGCGATGATCGCGCGCCGCAACGGACTGCGGCATTTATCCATGGGTATGAGCGCGGATTTCGCGGAAGCGATCGCGCTCGGCGCGACCCATGTGCGGATCGGCAGCGCGATCTTCGGTTCGCGCCCGAAAGCTGCCGACGCGTGAGTGTCAGCGGAGCTTCGGTGGCGGCGGTGTTGACCCGATATCCGCCAGATTGACGTCGCGGCGGAGCAGCGAGAACCGTTGCGGATCGAGGCCAAGCGCGGTCGGTGCGCGTGGCGACAAGGTCGGTGTTTGCCGCGGCGGCGGTGCTGCTGGAGGTGACGGCGCGTAGACGGGTTGTGCGGGCGCCAGCGGCACGGCTTCCGCCGGAAACGACGGCTCGTTCATGAATACGTCGTCGGCGGATTTCTGACTCATGGTCGCGCTGCGCCAGCGGTCGATCACGCCGCTGATGAGATCGTGGGTGACCATGCCGCCGGGTCCGGCTTGCGTCTGGCCGCCGGCTTCGCTCTGCGGCCGAACGGCGGGCGGCAGTTCGCTGAAGCGCAGCCGCGTCGGCACGCGCACGCCGGTCCCGAACGCGAACACTTCGCGGGTCCCGAGCGAAGGAATGAAAGTGAGCAGATTGGCGGCGGCGTCGGAAACGGCGGAACGCACCAGATTCTGGTCGCGCTCGTTGGCCATGCGCATGACGAACAGCGTGCTGCACTGGGAGATGATGGTCGGATCGATTTCCGCCGGGCGCTGTGTGACGAGGCCGAGGAACACGCCGTATTTGCGGCCTTCCTTGGCGATGCGCTCGAAGGAGGTGCGCGCCGGCTCGAAATCGGGCGCCTCCCGCCGGGGCACATAGCGATGGGCCTCGTCGCAGGCGACCA
>JBQCFU010000021.1:0-4972 GCA_051958775.1 Pseudolabrys sp. | reverse complement strand
CCAGATGTCGTCGCCGTGTTTCATGGCGAGCCCGAGTGCTTCACATTCCAGCAGGATGCGGATGCGATAGACGTCCTCGAGGTCCTCGATGGAGGGCAGGGGTACTCTGACCCCGCGATGTCCGCTCGCGGTCAGGAAACCTTCGCCGACCAGCCGTGCCAGCGCTTCCCGCAGCGGGCTGATGCCGCAGGCGTAACGCGTCAGCAATTCACGGGTGAGAAGAGCAGTGCCCGGCGCGAAAACGCCGGCGACCAGATCAAATTTGATCCGCTCATAGACCTGCTCGGCGACGGTCCGGGCCGGTTCGGCCAATTCGGAGACAACCATCATTGAAGTCTGGGCCATTTTTCAGAAGGGGTCAATATTTTCCAAAATCAGTTTTATTTTCCAAAAACATTGACTCCCTCCGATTGAGGTTCCAGACTGGCCCGACTTTTTGACGGGAGGGTAACGGATGTGGGCTCTGGCAACGGCATCGATTGACGGCCAGCCGACCGGATGTCTCCGCGTCGGTGAGCATCTTTATCCGTTGAACCGTCTCGACCCTAAACTCCCCAACCAGACCATCGATCTGTTCGCGGACTGGGCAGCCTCGACACGCGCGCTGGATGCTGCGGCCAGGGCGATTGGCAATGGCCAGCGCGCCGACGCCGTCGATGGACCGTTGCTCGCGCCACTTCGCTATCCCGGCAAGGTGTTGTGCGCCGGCGCGAACTACTACGACCACATGGCCGAGATGGGCTTCCCCGGCACCCGGAAGGAAACGCAGCGGCTGTTCTTCTTCACCAAGCCGCCGCGGAATGCCGTCGTAGGGCCCGGCGCGACGGTGGTGATGCCGCGCGGCACCAAGAAATTCGACTGGGAGATCGAACTCGCCGCCGTCATCGGCAAGACCGCGCGCTATGTGACGCCGGAGAACGCGCTCGACCACGTCGCCGGATATTCTGTTGCCATCGATCTTTCCGCACGAGACTTCAATGTCGCGCCGGACCAGTTCTACAAGTTCGATTGGTTCGCCGGAAAAGCCAATGACACCTGCTGCCCGCTGGGTCCCTGGATGGTCCCTGCTGCGGCGCTGCCGGATCCGCAAAACATCGCACTCAAGCTGTCCGTCAACGGCGATGTGAAGCAGGATTCCAACACAAGCCAGATGATCTATTCCGTCGCCGAACAAATCGCGCGCGCGTCGGAGCTGACGACGCTCGATCCAGGCGACGTCATTCTCACTGGCACGCCTGCCGGCGTCGGTGTTCCCAAGGGAACATTCCTGAAGGTTGGGGATCGTATCGACGCGGAAATCGCCGGGATCGGCGCGCTGTCCGTCACCATCGCGCGCGAAGCCTGAACAAGCCAGGTATTGATCGGGAGGGACACCATGACCACGCGCAGACAGTTTCTTGCAACCTCCATGGCCGGTGTTGCTGCCGGCGCGCTGCCCGGTCTTGCGACTGGCGCGCGGGCACAAGGCGCGGCGCAGATCCGCATTTCGACTGCCGCGCCGCCGAGCGATTTTCTCACTAAATCGCTGGAGCAGCTTCGGACTGATGTCGAAGCAGCCAATGCGGGGCTGAACGTCAGCGTGCATCCGGCTTCGACGCTGTTCAAGCAGGGCACGGAAGTGCAGGCGATGCAGCGCGGCAATCTCGAAATGAGCACCATGACCACCTTCGAGGTCGCCCAGCAGGTTCCGGCTCTCGGTCTGTTCAACCGCGGCTATCTGTTCAAGGATTACGCGCATCTGCGCCGCGTGTTCGATGGGCCGCTCGGCGAGAACTACCGCAAGATCGTCTCCGACAAGATGGATATTGAAATCCTCGCCGTTGCCTATCTCGGTACGCGGCAGGTCAATCTGCGTCAGAAACGCGCCGTGAAAGCGCCCGCCGATCTCGCCGGCGTCAAGATGCGGATGCCGAGCGGTCCGGAGTGGCTGCTGCTCGGCCGTTCGCTCGGTGTCACGCCGGTGCCGATGGGCATGCCGGAGGTCTATCTGGCGCTCAAGACCGGCACGGTCGACGGCCAGGAGAACCCGCTCTCCATTCTGAACGCCGCCAAATTCTACGAAGTGACCGAACAGGTTGCCCTGACTTCGCACATGATCCAGCCGGTCTTCTTCAACATCTCCAAGCGCGCCTGGAGCAAGCTGTCCGACGCACAGAAGAAAGTGCTGCAGGACGCGGCGCTCAAGAATGCCAAGGCTGGCAGCGATGCGCGGCTCGCCGACGAAACGCATATCGTCGATGATTTGAAAAAGCGTGGTCTCGCAGTCGATACGATCGATCTCGCGCCGTTCCGCGCGGAGGCGGACAAGGTCTACGCCGGCGCCGACTATGCGAAGTCGTGGGACCAGACGATGCTCGACAAGGTGCTGGCGGCCTGAGCCCGGCGATGCAGCCGCAACAGCACGAGAATAGCGCCGATCTGTCCTCCGGCTGGAGGGCCTGGCTACTGCAGGCTGCGAACATCGTCTCTGCACTGATGTTCGCAGCCGTGTTTCTGATCTTCAATTACAAGATCATCACACGCTATCTCGAGCACGATGAAGCGGTGTGGACCGACGAGGTTTCGGTCATTCTTTTCATCTGGATCCTCTTCTGGGCCAATGCCTTCCTGATCCGCGATCGGGAGCAGATCACCTTCGATCTTTGCTATCGGCCGATGCCCGACACCACGAAGCGATGGATGGCGGTTGCACGGCTGATTCTGGTCGGCGGAATCTTTCTCTGGGCGCTACCGGGCACGCTCGACTATCTGATGTTCCTGTGGCGCGAGCGCACGCCTGTCCTGAGCTTGCGGCTCGATCTGGTCTATTCCTGTTTCGGCATTTTCATGATCGCGGTCGTGATCCGCGAGGCCGCCAGCATCGTCAAGCTGCTCGGTCCGAATTGGCGACGCCATATTTAGGAACGGTGCCAATGTCGGAAGGTCTCTGGGTTCTCATCGCCGTTTTCACGGTCGCGGCGGTGCTCGGCGCGCCGCTCGGCATCTCGATGCTGGCCGCGGGCTTTGCTTATCTCATCGCCACGCATCAGGACGTTGGTCTGGTCGCGGACCAGACGATGAACGGGCTCTACAACAGTTATCTTCTGATCGCGGTCCCGCTGTTCATCTTTGTTGCCAATGTGATGAACGCGAGCGGCGTCATCGAACGCTTGCTGCGGTTCGGTTCGGCGATGGTTGGGCACCTTCCGGGCGGACTCGGGCAGGTCAATGTCGTTTCCAATCTCATTTTTTCCGGCATGAGCGGCAGCGCTGTCGCCGATGCATCCGGACCCGGTCTGATCGTCTGCCGCATGATGATGAAGGGCGGTCGTTATCCGCGCGGCTTCGCCGCCGCGACTTCGGTTGCCTCGGCGACGCTCGGCCCGCTGATGCCGACGTCGATCCCGATGATCTTCTACGCGCTGATCGCCAATGCTTCGGTCGGTGCGATGTTTCTCGGCGGCCTCGTGCCGGCCGGCCTGATGGCAGCGTCGCTGATGATCGTCATCGCCATCGTCGCCCGGCGCCGCGACTTTCCGCGCGAGGCGCGTGTGCCGTGGTCCGGCATGCCGGCTGCTTTGCGCAGCGCGCTGCTGCCGCTGGCTTTGCCCGGCATTCTTCTTGGATTGATCTATTCCGGCGTCACGACGCCGACCGAAGCGGCAGCCATCGCCGCGAGCTATGCGCTGATCCTGGCTTTCGTGGTCTATCGTACGCTGCACATCTCGCGCCTGCTGGGCGTGATCTCGGACACGGTTCGCGCGACGTCGATGATCGCGCTGATCATGGCGGGCGCGTTTGTGTTCAACTACGCCGTCGCCAATGAAGGCGTGCCGCAGCTCATCCGTAATACGCTGATGGCCTGGAATTTGTCGCCGACCGCGTTCCTGCTGTGCGTTGATCTGCTGATGCTTCTGCTCGCGATCGTGCTCGACGAGGTGACGATCCTGCTGGTGATCGTGCCACTGCTGGTGCCGATCGCGCAGGAGCTTGGCATCAATCTGGTGCACTTCGGCATCCTGATCGTCGTCAACATGATGGTCGGTCTGACATTGCCGCCGCACGGCCTGCTGCTGTTCGTCATGAGCGGATTGTCCGGCGTGCCGCTCGGCGAGATCTTCCGGGAAATCCCGCCGTTCATCATCGCGATGCTCGGCATCGTGCTGCTGGTGACGTTCTTTCCGGAACTGGCGTTGTGGGCGCCTCGCGTCGCTGGTCTCATCAAGCCGTAAGCAATCATAATCTTTCTAAACTGGATGGTTCGAGAGAGCACGTCGCACTCTCTTGCCAAACGTTAATTTGTCGATCCTTCGGATCAGGTCTACGCCAGATCATCACTCTTGGCTGACAAGCCAAATCGACTTCGCACCTCATCTCAAGGGCGCAGAGTTGCCGGCGATCTCAGAAAACAAGATTGCACAAGTCACGTTCGCCTTCTGGGCGATGAAGGTGCTTGCCACCACGCTTGGCGAAACGACTGGTGACTTCATCTCGATGACGCTCGGCTTGGGCTACTATGTCGGTCTGGGCGTTACTTTCGCTATTCTCATTCTGGTGCTCGTTGCGCAGATCGGCAGCAAGCGACTGCATCAATCGCTGTTCTGGCTGGCCATCATCGCCACGACGACAGCAGGAACGGAAATCTCCGACTTTCTAGATCGATCGCTGCACCTGGGTTACCTGCTCGGCTCGATTTTGCTGGTGACAGGTCTGCTCGCAACGCTGGCGGTTTGGTATTGGCGCGATCGAAGTCTGCGCATTTATCCGATCACCCGCAAAGATGCCGAAATCACCTTCTGGATCGCGGGTCTGTTCTCCAACAGCCTTGGAACGGCGTTTGGCGATTTTCTGGTCGACAATCTTGGTTTGAGTTTCATTCAAGGCGCAGCCGTCACCGCCGCGATCATCGCGCTGGTTGTCGCGCTCCATTATCTGACGCGATTGAATGAGGCCCTGCTGTTCTGGATCGCGTTTATTTTCACGCGGCCGTTCG
>JBQCFU010000020.1:0-6779 GCA_051958775.1 Pseudolabrys sp. | reverse complement strand
CGCGCAGCTCAACGGCTGCCAGTTCACCCACGGCATGGTGCATTGCGTGCAGTACACCGGCGTGCCGCTGCGCACGCTGCTCGACGAGGCCGGGCTCAAGCCGGGCGCCAAATGGATCCTGGCCGAGGGGGCGGATGCCGCCGCGATGACGCGCTCGCTGCCGCTCGAGAAGGCGCTCGACGACTGCCTGGTCGCCTACCGGATGAACGGCGAGATGCTGCGGCCCGAGCAGGGCTATCCGGCGCGCCTGGTGGTGCCGGGCTTCGAAGGCAACATGTGGGTCAAGTGGCTGCGCCGCCTCAAGGTGGGGGACGCGCCGTGGGCGGCGCGCGAGGAGACCGCGAAATACACCGACCTGCTCGCCGACGGCAAAGCGCGCAAGCACACCTTCGTCATGGATGCGAAGTCGATCATTACGTCGCCGTCGCCGCAGGCGCCGCTGAAAGGCAAGGGCTTCACGGTGATCTCCGGTCTCGCGTGGTCAGGCCGCGGCAAGGTCAAGCGCGTCGACGTGTCGGTCGACGGCGGCCGCAACTGGCGTGAAGCGACGATCGACGGACTGGTGCTCGACAAGGCGTGCGTGCGTTTCTACGCGCAGACGCAGTGGAACGGCGAGCCGTGGCTGCTGCAGTCGCGCGTCATCGACGAGACCGGCTATGTGCAGCCGAGCAAGGATGAGCTGCGCAAGATCCGCGGCGTCAATTCCATCTACCACAACAACGGCATCCAGACTTATGCGGTGAAGCCGGACGGCGAGGTCGAGAATGTCGAAGTATCGTAACATCGCGTTCGTCGCTGCTGCTGCGCTGCTGTTCGGTGTCGCCGGAGCATCGGCACAGACCGCTAAGCCGGCTGCGAAGACCGACGTCACCAAGCCGGACGCGCGCCTGCACATCGGCCAGCCGGCAACGGCGCAGCAGATCGCGGGCTGGGACATCGATATCCGGCCGGACGGGCAGGGCGCGCCTCCGGGCCAAGGCTCGGTGAAGCAGGGCGAAGAAATCTACATGGCGAAATGCGCGGCCTGCCACGGCGAGTTCGGCGAAAGCGCCGGCCGCTGGCCGCAGCTCTCCGGCGGTGCCGGCTCGATCGCGTCGCCTGATCCGGTGAAGACGGTCGGGTCCTATTTCGGCAGCGCCTCGACCGTGCTCGATTATGTCCGCCGGGCGATGCCGTTCGGCGATGCGCAGTCGCTGACCAATGATGAGCTTTATGCGGTGGTGGCTTACGTCCTCAATCTCAATGATGTGGTCGATGACAAATTCGTGTTGTCGAAAGACACGCTTGCCAAGGTGAAGATGCCCAACGCCGCCGGCTTCTTCGAGGACGACCGCGAGAAATCGGAAAAGAGCTTCTGGAACCCCAAGCCCTGCATGAGCAATTGCAAGCCGGAGGCGAAGATCACCGGCCGCGCGCGGGTGATCGACGTGACGCCCGAGGACAAGTCCGCCGGCAAGGTGGAGTAGAAGGCTCGCATAGTCTGCCGCACCATGCTTCCGGCGCAGAGGCCGTCTGCGCCGAGCCGTTTTGCCAGCGCTTCCCGTTTCCCCTAAGAACGATGCCAACAATCGGGGGAAACAATGTCGAAGCTGAAGCTCTCCGTCGCCGTCGGACCTTATGACCGCACCCGCGCGCTGATCGACGGGACGGTGCAGATCGACGGTGTCGATCCCGTCTGCATGACCCTGTCGCCGGAAGAGATTTTCTTCCGGGCGTTCCGCAACGCCGAATTCGATATCTGCGAATTGTCGCTGTCGAGTTCGACGGTGAAGACGGCGCTCGGCAATTTCCCCTATGTCGGCGTGCCGGCGTTCGTGTCGCGCGCCTTCCGTCACACCTCGCTCTATGTGCGGACCGACCGGATCAAGAAGCCGGAAGACCTCAAGGGCAAGAAGATCGGCCTGCCGGAATATCAGCTCACCGCCAATGTCTGGGCGCGGGCGCTGCTGCAGGACGATTTCGGCGTGAAGCCGTCGGACGTCACCTGGGTTCGCGGCGGCATCGAGGATGCGGACCGGCCGGAAAAGATCGCGCTGAAACTGCCGCCGGAGATCAAGCTCGAGGCGGCACCGGAAGGCAAAAGCATTTCGCGGCTGCTGGCCGAAGGCGCGATCGACGGCTTCATGGCGCCGCGTCCGCCGTCCGTTCCGGCCGGCACGCCCAATGTCGGCTGGCTGTTTCCCGATCCGGTCGCGGCGGCGAAGGATTATTTCAAGCGCACCGGCATCTTCCCGATCATGCACATCGTCGGCGTGCGGCGTGAGCTTGCCGAGCAGCATCCGTGGCTGCCCGGTGCGGTGCTCAAGGCGTTCGAGCAGGCGAAATCGAAGGCACTGGAAGCACTCAGCGATACATCGGCGACCAAGGTGACGCTGCCGTTCGTCGAGGAACGGCTGACGGAAGCGCGGCAGACCATGGGTGAGGACTTCTGGTCCTACGGCGTCGGGCCGAACCGCAAGACGCTGGAGACCTTCTTCCAGCACCACCACAGCCAGGGTCTGTCGCCGCGGGTGGTGAAGCCCGAGGAACTGTTCCACCCCTCGACGCTGGAGTCGTTCAAGCTCTGAGGGGCTTGCGATCGAACACCGTTGCTTCTCGCCTCTCATCCTCCGGAATTGGGTTGGCGCGCAACTCTCACCGCGTCATGGCCGTACTTGTTGCGGCCATTCACGTCTTTTGTGCCGCAAGCAATAAAGTAAGCCGTGGATGCCGGGGGCCCCGGGCATGACGGCGAGAGAGGGGCGGGCCACGTCTCTTGACTTTTTTCCTAATTGACTATAATCCTATATCTGTCCTGCTCGCGAGGGGCGTCATCTAGAGGCGTCTTGATGATGAGCAGCCCGCCGGTCGAGAGACCTGCGGGGACACGGGGCGGAGATTCACCCCGTGCCGATGCGGCTTTCTGCGGGCGGCGGTTCGCACCCGTCGCTCCCGGACCCCTCCGGTGGACCATCGCAGGCACAACGACGTGTAATCGGCTGGGGGCACGTCACCGAGCCGCGGTTACGGAGCGTCGTGAGACGCGCGTATCTCCGATCGCAAGGAGATGCGCTCTGTCATCGCCGTGAGGTGGTGATGGATAATGAAGACGTTGCGCCTCACGGCGCTCCGTCGCCCCTCATCGATCGAGAGGGGCAAAGGAATACGGGCGCACCCGGCGCCGGCCAAACAATACGGGCGATGACGCATGCCTGCAGGTCATCGGCTGTTTGAGAATTGCATCGGGACGAACGGTTGATGGAGTCCGACTCCATCAACTCGTCACGGCCGGGCTTGTCCCGGCCATCCACGACTTTGGTGCGGCGACGAAGAAAGAAAGCAAGACGTGGATGCCCGCAACAAGTGCGGGCATGACGGATGGGGAAAGAGCGGCGTCACACGCAACTGCTTCGACGGGCGCCGTCACCGCCGCTTGATGTCGCTCAATCCGCCGAGCCGACCCACCAGTGCGTTGGCGCCGATCGCCAGCACGAACAGCACGATCAGCATCGCGTACATGCGCGGCATATCGAACAAGGTATAGGCCTGGATGATCAGGTAGCCGATCCCCTTGTTCGACAGCTTGGTTTCCGCGAGCAGGGTGCCGATCAGGCCGACGCCGAGGCCGAGCCGCACGCCGTTGATGATCGGATGGCGCATCGCCGGCACGTAGATTTTGGTCGCCATCTGCCAGGTGGTGGCGCGAAAGCTCTTGCCGACGCGGATCAGCACGCGGTCGATCTCGCGCATGCCGGCGGCGACCGACAGCGCAATCGGGAAGAACGCCGAGAGGACACCCATCGCGATCTTCGAGCCGGGGCCGACGCCGAACCACATGATCAGGATCGGGAAGAAGATGATCTTCGGCGTGGGGCCGAGATAGTAGAGATAGGATTCAAACGCCGCGGCGAGGAACCGGTTGCCGCCGAGCAGAAGTCCGACGACGAGGCCGAGCACGCCGCCGATCGCCAGCGCGACGAGGATTTCGCCGGCGGTGACGCCGAGATGGAAATAGTATTCGCCGCTCGACAGCAACGCGACGATCGCCTTGCCGATGGCGAACAGCGAGGGCACCACGTCGCGATAGAGGAGGCCGGAGCGCGACAGCAGTTCCCAGCTCGCGAGCGCCGCGACGACGATGCCGATCCGTAGCAACGTCACGCGGTTGAACAGACCGCGCGCCGGCGCTCTGGCGGTCAGTGAGCCGGTCGCAGCCATCGTTCGATCCTTTCGAGCGACATGAAGAACACCACGCTGACGAGAATGACGAAGCAGATCGCTGCGTAGGTACCGGCGAGGTCGTAGCGTTCCGCGAGTTCGTTGATGAGCTGGCCGAGCCCGCCGAAATTGATCAGGAACTCGACGCCGACGATGTTGATCAAGGCAAAAATCAATCCGAGCCGGATGCCGACGAAGATCGTCGGCAAGGCAGCGGGGAACAGGATTTTCCAGAAGCTCTGCATCGGCGTCAGGTTGAAGCTCTTGCCGACATTCACCAGCACCCGGCGGGTGTCGGACAAGCCTTCAAGGGTCTTGAGGATCACCGGCGGCAGCGCGGCGACGAAGCCGATCATGATGATGGTCCAGGCGCTGCGGCCGAAGATCACCAGAAACAGCGGATACATCAGCACCACGGGCGCGGACGCGGCGGCCGCAACCCAGGTCTCGCATGCCTCTTGAAGAAGCTTGAAGCGATGCAGCAGCACGCCGCCGATGACCCCGAACACCGTCAGCATCACGCCGGCGGTCAGGCATTCGGTCGCCGTCAGCAGGAAGCGATGCAGGATGTCCTCTTCGACGATCACGCGTTCGAAGCTCAGCGCGACTTCGGACGGTGGCGGGATGATGAAGCGGTTGACGAAGCCGAACTGGATCAGCGCTTCCATGACCAGCAGGAACAGAACCAGGCAGCCGATGCCGACCGCAAACGCCAGTGCATTCGGTCCGCGGGACCCCCTGGTCATGACTCGCCGCTCCGGTTGCGGCGGCTTTCATCATCGGTGAGGCCGCGGCTCGCTTCTTCGCGGAGGTCGGCCCAGATCTGGGCGACGTAGCGGCCGAATGCTTCGCTGCCGACGATCTCCGAGGTGCGCGGGCGCGGCAGGTCGATTTCGACGATGCGCTTGGTTTTGCCGGGACGGTAGGTCATCACCAGGATGCGGTCCGACATCTGCACCGCTTCGGTGATGTTGTGGGTAATGAGGAGCGTGGTCTGCTGCAACTCCTGCTGGATTTGCAGCACCTTGTCGCCGAGCAGCAGGCGGGTCTGCTCGTCGAGCGCCGCGAACGGCTCGTCCATCAGCAGGATCTTCGGCTCGGAGGCGAGTGTGCGGGCGAGCGACACGCGCTGGCGCATGCCGCCGGAGAGTTCACCCGGATAGCGGCGTTCAAAGCCTTGCAGCCCGACCATCTCGATGAAATGCCGGGCGCGCTCCATGCGCTGCGCCTTCGGCATGCCGACGAGTTCGAGCGGGAAGGCGACGTTGTCGATCACGGTGCGCCACGGGAAGGTCGACTCCTCCTGGAACACCATGCCGATCGACGGGTGCGGGCCGACGATGGTTTCCCCGGCGACCGACACGCGGCCGTCGTGTTCGGTGAGCAGGCCACCGACCACGTTGAAGACCGTCGATTTGCCGCAGCCCGAGGGGCCGATGATCGACAGGAATTCGCCCTTGCGGACCGTCAGCGACACGTCCTCGACCGCGACGACCGGCCCGTCCGGCGTCTGGAACGCGACGTGGAGATGGTCGACGTCGAGGATCGTCTCGCCCGATTGCGGTGTCGGGGCAGAGCGCGGCGCGGTGGCAGAAGAAGCTGACATGTTCCCTCGGACTTTTTTCGTTGGCCGTGACGGCTAGTCGCTGCTGCGCGCCATCACAGCGGTCGTCGCCGGCGAGTATCCGGGTTCGACCCGGACGTCCACGACAGCGAGTCCGCCATTGTCGACGGTCGCGAGGGCCTTGGCAAAGACTTCCGCAAGGTCGTCCGCGCGTTCCACGGGACCAAACCCCTGTGCGCCCTGGGCGCGGGCCATGCCGGCAATATCGATCGCCGGGTCATCGATCCGCTGACCGATCCAGCGGTTTTCCACCGGGCGATCGCGCATGCGCGCCACGCGCTCCTGGTGCAATTCATCGTTGAAGAACGAGCGGTTGTTGGCGACCACCACCAGCAGCGGGATGCCGTAGTGGACGGCGGTCCACAATGCGGTCACGCCCATCAGGAAATCGCCGTCGCCGCAGACGGCAACAGGCATGCGGCCGGTGCCGCGCAACGCGAGCGCCGCGCCGACTGAGATGCCCGGGCCGCCGCCGACGCCGCCGCCGCCATCGGAGCCGAGGAAATCGAGCGGATGGCGGAACGGCCAACTCGCCCCGTTCCACGACAGCGAGACGTGAGTGAGGCTTGCCGGACGTTCGCCGAGCGTCTTGCGCAACTCGACGGCGAGATGATTGACCGTGAGGGCGTCGCCAAGGTCGAGCTTCGCCGGCTGGGCGGCCGGAAGCGGTTTCGCCGGTGTTTTGGGCAGAGCCTCCAGCAGCGCAGTGACGGCCTGTTCCGGTTCGCAGGCGAGCATCAGGTCGATGGCGGGGAGCGCCTGATAGTCCATGCTCCACCCGTTGTGGAGTTGATGGTCGACCGAGACCTGGATGATCTCGGCTTTCACCTCGCCGGCATGTTTCAGCGTGCCGGCGAGATCGAGCCAGTCCAGGCTTAGGATCACATCGGCCTGCCGCAGGGCTTCGGCCGCTTCCGGCACCGGCGCGATGGTGCCGGGCGCGCCGGCGTGCAGCGGG
>JBQCFU010000019.1:0-5870 GCA_051958775.1 Pseudolabrys sp. | reverse complement strand
ACCCTGCTGCGGGCGATCCTTGCGCTGCGGACGTCCATGCCGCTCGTGACGGCGCTCCTGCTGTTGTTCGCCCTCGGCGACCGCAACCGGCGCGCCATCCGCCGATGCATTGATGGTCGCGGCCATCGCGGTCGCAGCCTGATGCTGACGATGGCGGTGACGGTTGCGCGGCTGGTGCTGATGCCGATGCTGCGCGCGGCCCTGCGGTCGCCACACCTCGACCATCTCGACTTCGGCTGCCTGGGTCGATGAGGCAGTCGCTTCCGTCGCAGCCGCGGCAGCAACTTCGGCTGACGCTTCTGTTGTTGGCTCAACTGTTGTTGACTCAACGGGTGCCTCTGCAGCGGACGTTTCCGCAGCAGGCTCAGCCGCCGTTTCGACGACCTCTGCCGGCGCAGCATCCTCGGACGGAGTGTCAGCGTGATCAACCGCCACACTTTCCGTTTCGACGACGGCATCGGCCGCATCGACGGCGTCTTCCGCCGGCGCGTCCGTCGCGGCCGGTTCAGACGCAGCCACAGCCTCCGTTGTCGTCGCTTCGACCACCGGCTCCGGCGGCTTCGGCTTGCGGTCCATGCGATAGCCGAGCGCACGCAGGATCGATGCGAAATCCTCCCCGGCCGCGCCGGTGAGCGACGTCATCGCCGTAGTCACCGTGAAACCACCGCCGGGAAACACACCGGCCGGCTTCGGCGTGGTCATGCTGTCGCGCCATGCCAGCGCCGGACGGATGAGATCCGCCAACCGCTCGAGAATATCGACGCGCACAGCACGTTCGCCGCACACGCGATAGCCCGACGTGCGGTAGAGCGCCGCGGGAATGTCCTTGTCGATCGCGACCGAGGTACGGCCACTCGCGGCGATGTGCTGCAACGTGTCGACGCCGGTGACATCAGGCGCTTCGTTCTTCAGCGCCCACAATTGCGTCGCCAAAGCCCGCGGGGCCGGCTTCAGCAACAGCGGCACGTAGATGTGATAGGCGCCGAACCGGACGCCGTATTTGCGCAAGGTCGCGCGCGACGGCTGATCGAGCGTCTTGACGTCCTCGGCCACCTTCTGGCGGTCGAGCACGCCGAGCGCCTCGACGAGCTGGAACGCGATGCCGCGAGCCAGACCGGTGATGTCTTCCGCCGCGTTCAATGCGAACAGCGGTGCCAAGAGCTTTTCGACGTGGTTCTTCAGCCACAGATCGAGCCGCGCCTGCACCAATTCACGTGACGGACCGGTGAGATGTTCATCGGCGACGATCCGCACGCGCGGACGCAGCACGTCGTCACCCGCGGCGAGTTTGCCGACCACATCGCCGATCCAGCGGATCGCGCCGTCGTTCGCCAGAACGATCTGGTCGCCCGACGCCTGCGACAGCCGGATCGCCCGCGCCTCGATCTCGCCGGCCAGCGCCTTCTGCGCAGCGCCCTGCAAGGTCTTGGCCTCGGAGCCTCCCGCCGTCGCATCCGGTGCGAATACGAATCCATCCAGACGGCCGATCACATGACCCTCGACCGTCACTTCGCCAGTTTTACCGATATCAGTTTCCAAGGTGCTCTTCTCTCGCAAGCGCCGCATCAATACGCTGGTTCGACGGTCGACGAAACGTTCGGCAAGCCGTTCGTGCAGGGCATCGGACAATTTGTCCTCGACCTGACGCGTGACGCCCTGCCATGCCTCCGGGTCGGCGAGCCAATCCAGGCGGTTCGCCACGTAAGTCCACGTCCTAACATGTGCGATCCTGGCCGAGAGGGTGTCGATGTCGCCGTCGGTACGATCGGCCTGCGTCACCTGCTGCGCAAACCAGTCGTCGGGGATTTTACCCTTCCGCTGCAGAAATCCATAGAGGGTGACCACCAGTTCCGCATGGGTCGCCGGTGCAATCTTGCGATAGTCCGGAACCTGGCAGACATCCCACAGCCGCGCGATGTCCGCCTTGTGCCGCGCCAGTGCCTTGGTCTCGTCGTCGCGAGCAGCATGGTCGAGAACCAGAATGTCCTCGCCAACCGGTGCGCGGGTCAGCCCCTGTTCGTCCGGCACCACCGCGAGCGAGGCCTGCAGCGCGCCGATCGAGGAGAAGTCGAGCGCGCTGTTGCGCCATTGCAGCAGCCGAACCGGATCGAAAGTGTGGTTCTCCAGCGCGTGGACGAGATCCTGCTCGAACGGCGGACAACGCCCGGTGGTGCCGAACGTACCATCGCGGGTCGCGCGACCGGCGCGACCGGCGATCTGCGCCAAGTCCGCCGGATTGAGCTTGCGGAACTGGTAACCGTCGAATTTGCGGTCCGACGCAAAGGCGACATGATCGACGTCGAGATTGAGGCCCATGCCGATCGCATCGGTGGCGACCAGATAATCCACATCACCGGACTGGTAGAGCGCGACCTGCGCATTGCGCGTGCGCGGCGACAGCGCGCCGAGCACCACTGCGGCACCGCCGCGCTGGCGGCGGATCAATTCGGCAATGGCGTAAACTTCATCGGCGGAAAATGCGACGATTGCGCTGCGGCGCGGCAGCCGCGTCAGTTTCTTCTCGCCGGCGAATGTCAGCATCGACAGCCGCGGCCGGCTCCCCACATTGGCACCCACCAACAGCTTGTCGACGATCGGCCGCAACGTCATGGCGCCGAGCACCAGCGTTTCCTCGCGGCCGCGCCGGTTGAGGATGCGGTCGGTGAAAACGTGCCCGCGATCGAGATCGGCGCCGAGTTGCGCTTCATCGATGGCGACGAACGCCACGTCGAGATCACGCGGCATCGCCTCGACGGTCGACACCCAGTAGCGCGGATTGCGCGGCTTGATCTTCTCCTCGCCGGTGATCAGCGCGACATTCTCGGCGCCGGCGCGCGCCACGACCTTGTTGTAGACCTCGCGCGCGAGCAGCCGCAGCGGCAGACCGATGACGCCCGAGGAATGCGCCAGCATCCGCTCGATGGCGAGGAACGTCTTGCCGGTATTGGTCGGCCCGAGCACCGCGGTCACGCCTTGCCCGCGCAGGCGCGCGTCACGCGCTGCTGAAATCGGCGGGGAAATCGCGGAGGAAGGCATAACGGACGCTCAATCGGCCGGCTGAAAACGCCGACGCTGTCTCACAATGTGACAGATAGGGAATGCGCTGCGCATTCCATCCGCCCGGGCGGTTAAGGTTCGGAACGAGTCGGGAACGAACAGCGCCCGAATCGCTGACCTTGTCCGGGTAGGGTTTCGTTCACGGCGACATCTGGCAGGCCGTGACACCTTAGCTACTAGATCGTGTGAATCGAGGGTAGCCGCAAGGGTGAAACCGCGATCCATTCGTTAACGGCGAGACGGACTCCGATCGGCGCAAGAGTCAAGCCGGATGAGTCACTGCGTTTTCTCGTTGGACGCGGCTTGAACCGTCGCCACGAAATCGTTGGCTTCGAGCACCGCGAGACCGATGGGCGTCGGAATTGAGACGCGATACGGCACAACGACGCGGGTGCCGGCCATCGGCGCCAGCCACACCTCCATGTCGCGCTGCTGCATCAGATACTTCACCGCGGTGCGCGACAGGATGAAGCCGGCAATCGGTTTGAAGTACACCGCGCAGACGACAACCGGGCCTTCATAGCCCTTGTCGGAGTGCACGTGATCCATGCGCTTGTAAGCCAGTTGCAGGTCGTAGCGCGTACGGCCGTCGAACACCGAGGTGGTGTGGCACGCATCCGGACCCAATGCCGCAGCCGTTCCCGGCACGCGCAGGATCGACGCCGACAGCGGATCGGACACGCCGCGGCGATGGACATCGGTGATCGGCACGCGCTCGTCGTCGGGCTCGATCGGCGGCTGCACCGCCGCGTCCTTCACCACGCCGTTGTTGACCAGAAGCCGGACGCTGTCGGTCTTCTTTTCGGTCTTCCGCTGGCTCGCATAGACCGCCGACGACGCGTTGCCGAAGTTGCCCCGGACCGAGCCATTCCCCTCGCCGCTGGCGAAAATCCGCAGCAGGCCCACCGTCCCGCCATGGACAGTGGCGCTGTAGCGATTGCCGTTGACGTCCACCGACCAGCCACCCCGACCGACCGGAATGCCGCCAAGCGAGGCCGTGTAAGTGGCCTCGAGCTTGCCGCCCTGCTGGGCCTGGGCCGGAACCACCGCCGACCCGAAGGGGGTCAAGGCGACAGCCAGCAGCAAACAGCGCATCGGTTGAAACCGCGGGATCATTGGGGCGGGGCCATAGATCGGGACGATGGATCGGATCAGGATCGGAACTGCGTCGACACCAAAAGCGCACCGGGCGCGCCGCACTATATCCGAGCCGGCGGGCCGCGTAGTGCCCCTCACATCGCGAACACGCCGATGTGGACAACAGCCTCGGTTTTTGGCGGGGAATACGCCGATTCTGTGGTTCGGTACGGCGCCACGGCCCGGCCCCGGTGATGGTGAAAGAGCCGGTTTATCGAGGTTTTCGGCGCTTTCGGCTCCGAATCAGCCGCTCGCGACGCTTGACGCGGAAGCCCCCCCTCTCTATACGTCCGGCCGAATTTCAATGATCCCTGATCGGATCTGATCGCTGCCCTGCCCGCGATCCTGCCGAGTGATCCCCACTCCGCGCAGTCACGGGCCGCCGGCACGCTAAACGAGACCACGAGGCGAAGATGTCTTTCCGTTGCGATCTCACGGGCAAGAAGCCGTTGGTTGGCCACAAGGTGAGCCACTCCAACATCAAGACCAAGCGCCGGTTCCTGCCGAACCTGCGGGTCGTCACCCTTGCCTCGGAAACGCTCGGCCGCTCGTTCCGGCTGCGGATTTCGGCCAATGCGCTGCGCACGGTCGACCACCGTGGCGGCCTCGACGCCTTCCTGCTCAAGGCTTCGAACGAGGATCTGGCGCCGAAGGCTCTGCGCATCAAGCGCGACCTCGAGAAGAAGCGCGCCACCGCGGCCTGATTGCCGCCTCAGCGTGACCGACACCAGCCCGGCGGCGACGCCGGGCTTTTTGTTGGCCGGACGGTGCCTGGGTACGCCGCGGGTTTGATTTCCCGCGCCTGCCCTCAATGTCGTCCCGCTGTGTCCCAAATTCAGAAAAACTTCAGAACTTTGCGACCAGCCGCTCAAGACACCGGGCGTGGCGGCTGCGATACTGGAACTGGGGTTCTTCCGACACGCCGCACCGCGGCGTCCGGAAGTGCACCATATCCGCGCAGCGCGGCGAAAGCCGTGAGACCGGATGCGGATTGGGAATCTGGGGACACGGCGCTTGTTCGGCCGGAAGTTGCATCACTGCGTTCAGCGCCGATCCCGGCGCCGTTCGTATTTGGCGCTGACGTCCCTGCTATTCGCATCGTCCGCTGCGCTGACCTGCAAACCCGCGTTCGCGGCCGATATCACTGTCACCGACGCCGCGAGCCTCTCGGCGGCGATCGCAGGCGCGAATGCGGGCGATCGCATCCTGCTGCAGAATGACATCGCGCTCGGCACGACCTTGCTGCCGCCGGTGCTGTCGAACATCACCATCGACGGCAACGGCCACACGATCGATGCGCAGGGCAACAACCGCATCTTCTTCCTCGACAGCAGCGCGACGATCCAGAACGTCACGCTGACCGGCGGCACCGCGACCGGCGGTAATGGTGGCGGCATCAACAGCACCAGCGGCGGCGGCGGCCTCGGCGCGGGCGGCGCGATCTTCGTCAACAGCGGCACCGCGACCGTCGCCAATGTCGCCTTCACCAACAACACCGCGACCGGCGGCAATGCTGGCACCCTTGTTCCTTCTGGCGGGGGTACGTTGGGTGGTGGCGGCGGCGGCGGCCTCGGCGGCAGCAGCGGCGGCGGCGGTCAGGATGCCGGCGGTGGCGGTGGCGGCTATAGCGGCGGCGGTGGTGGCGCGGGCGGCTCTACCGGAGCGGTCACAACCTA
>JBQCFU010000018.1:0-2273 GCA_051958775.1 Pseudolabrys sp. | reverse complement strand
GTCGGCCTTCTCATCCGGCGGCGCCGGGTCGTCCTGCTCCTGCTTGCGGCGCTTGTCCTCACGCGCCTTTAGTGCCGCTACCACGATCGCACGGTTGATCTTCGCGGCCGCATTGTCGGGCTGCGCCTTCAGCACCTCGTCATAGGCAGCCATCGACTTTTCCCAGGCATGGTTCTGCGCCTCGGCATTGCCGAGCGCGAACCACCCCTCGACCGTGTCGATCTTGCGGAACGCCTCGGCTGCCGTGAGAAAATCGTAAGCGCGATAGGCGGCGATGCCGCGCCACATCGGGTCGGAGAACAGTCTGGCCGCTTGCGCATAATCGCCGCGATCGAAGGCGAGGCGGCCCTGCTGATCCGGTGTCAGCCAGATGCTGGCAAACCGGTGCGCGCCCTCGGGCGTCTGTGCGTCGGCGGGCGCGCCATGCAGCAGCATGAACAGCACAATCCATTGCACCGTCATGCCGCGCCGGAACCAGATCAGACTGAGCAGCGCGATCGGCAACACCAGCCAATAGCCTTCATCGCGCCAGCGGGTTCCGGCCTGATCCGCTTGCGCGCTTTGGAATTGCGTGTCGATGCGTCGTTCGAGCGAGCGGATGTCGCTATCGTCGACCGTCGCCTGGACGGTGTCGATGGGCGCGTTCGTTGCGCCCGGCGGGGCGACCGCAAGCAGCAGTGTGCCGTTGCGTCCGGCCGCGCGCCGGATCGCCGTCGCGTCCGCTTCGCCGGTCCCGTCGGCGGTCAGCAGGATCGTGCCGGCGAAGTTCTCGTTGGTCAGAGCCTCGGCAGCCAGCGCGACCGCGGCCGTCGGATTTTTGCCTTGCACGGGCATGAGGCCCGGCGTGAGCGAGGCGAGGAACGGCTCGATCACATTGCGGTCGTCGGTCAGAGGCATGACCAGATGCGCGGTACCGGCGTAAGCGATCAGACCGGTGCGCGCGCCGGCGCGTGCGGCGAGGAGATCGCGGATTTTCTGCTTGCCGCGTTCCAGCCGCGACGGTGGCACGTCCGTCTGCCCCATGGATGCCGAGACATCGAGCGCGATCATCAACGGCGCCTTGTCCTCGACAAAAGGCGGTCGCTCGCGCCGCCAGGTCGGGCCGGCGAGCGCAAGGATGCCGAGTACGAGCGCAGCGAAGACGAGATAGACCGAGCGGATGCGCCACACCCGCTGCGGCGCCACGATCATGTGCTTCAGGAGATGCGGTGAGACCGCGCCGCTCCATTGCGTCTCGCCGCGCTCGCGTCGGAGAATAAGCCAGAGGATCAGCGTGGCCGGCGCCAGCGCGATCAGCCACCATGGCCGCAACAGGTGGAATGCGAGCACCGCTTCAGACATGGCGCGATGCTTTCATCATGGTGCCGCGCAGGAACAGCAGCAGCCAAAGCGCGAGTGTGAGAATGACTGCGGCGCCCAGCGGCCATTGAAACAGCGGCAGCTTCGGCCGCCACGATTGTGTTTGCAGCTTCACCGGAGCGAGCCTGTCGATGTCGGCGTAGATAGCTTCGAGTTGCTGGCCGTTTTCGGCCCGGAAGAAGTTGCCGCCGGTCGTGCTGGCTACCGTTTGCAGCGTTTCGAGGTCGACGCGGTTCTCGCCGGAGGCCTGCGGATTGCCGACGCCGATCGTGTGTATCGTGAGGCCGCGCTGTCGCGCGATTTCGGCGGCCTGCGTGGGCGGCACGCGGCTTGCCGTGTCGTTGCCGTCTGTCAAAAGAATCAGCACACGTTGCTGCGCCTTGCTTGCGTCGAAAGCCTTGATGGCAAGCCCGATCGCATCGCCGATTGCGGTCTGCTCACCGGCCATCGCGACGCCGGATTGATCGAGCAGCATCTGGATGGTGTGCAGATCCGCGGTGAACGGCGCCTGCACATAGGCTTTCGTACCGAACAGGATCAGCCCGATCCGGTCGCCTGTCCGTCGCGCGATAAAGGCGTGCACCACCTGCTTGACGCCGTCGAGACGCTGCAACATCCGGTTGTCAGCGGTCTGGAAATCGGGCTGACCCATCGAGCCCGAGATGTCGATGGCCAGCATCATGTCGCGGGCCGCGATGTCGTGCGTGATCGGCTCGCCGACCCATTGCGGTTGCGCCAGTGATGCGATGATGAGAACCCAGCCAACTACGGCCGCGAACATTTGCAGCGGCAGACGATGCAGGACGACCGCGCCCGGCTGTGGCGTCTGCCCGGGCGCTTCAGCGACCCGGGCCAACAATTGAATCGGAAACGCAGCCCCCGGCTCGCGCAAAGCCGGCACCACCCCCCACACC
>JBQCFU010000017.1:0-2017 GCA_051958775.1 Pseudolabrys sp. | reverse complement strand
GAAAGCCGCGTTGTGGGCGCAAGAGCGGAGACATGGGCAGAAGCCCGGCGTCTATTCCATGCTGGATGTTCTCGACCTGAAGGATTTCTGACGATGAGCGATCGGTTGCTGGTTCTGGTTCGTCACGGCCAGAGCGAATGGAATCTGCAGAACCTGTTCACGGGCTGGAAAGATCCCGGCCTGACCGAGAAGGGCGTCGCCGAAGCGAAAGCTGCCGGCCAGCGGCTCAAGGCGCTCGGTCTGCAGTTCGACGTCGGCTTCACCTCGTCGCTCTCTCGCGCGCAGCGCACGCTCGATCTCATTCTCGCGGAACTCGGCCAGAGCAACCTGCCGATCACCCGCGATCAGGCGCTCAACGAGCGCGACTACGGCGATCTGTCGGGACTGAACAAGGACGACGCTCGCAAGAAGTGGGGCGAGGAGCAGGTGCATATCTGGCGCCGTTCGTATGATATCGCGCCGCCGGGCGGTGAGAGCCTACGTGATACGCTGGCGCGGACCCTGCCTTACTACGTGCAGAACATCCTGCCGCGTGTGCTGCGTGGCGAGCGCGTGATCGTCGCGGCGCATGGCAATTCGCTGCGCGCGCTGGTGATGGTGCTCGACAAGCTGTCGCCGGAACAGATCCTCAAGCGTGAGCTGGCGACCGGCGTGCCGCTGGTCTACCGGCTCAATGCCGATGCCACGGTCGCGGACCTCAAAGAACTGGCGGCGTGACCAGCGCACGCGCCACGGTCGAAACACTGTGGCGTGCGGCGCGCCTCGATCCCGCCGCGCTCGATCACCTGACCCTGACCGGTGCGGAGCCAGTGCTGCCGTCCTCTTTCGCCGTCGGTACGGCGATGCAGGCGAGCGTCGCCGCTTCGGCGCTCGCGGCTGCCGAATGCTGGAAGGCGCGCAGCGGTAAGGGGCAGCAAGTCAGTGTCGATATGCGCGATGCTGCGATTGCCGCGCGCAGCGAGCGCTATCTGACTGTCGATGGCGGCCCTGCCCCGGAGCTCTGGGACAAGATCGCCGGCCCCTATCGCTGTGGCGATGGACGATGGGTGCGGCTGCACACCAACTGTCCGCATCACCGCGACGGCGTGTTGAACATCCTCGGCTGCGCCGACGACCAGGCGGCGGTTGGCGAAGCATTGCAGCGCTGGACCGCGTTTGATTTTGAAACCGCCTGTGCCTACGCCGGCCTCGTCGTCGCGGCGATGCGTAGTTTTGCTGAATGGGACACGCATCCGCAGGGCCGGGCGGTGGCGGCGTTGCCGCTGTTCGATGTCGAACGGATCGGCGATGCACCGCCATTGCAATGGCCAGCGGGTGAACGGCCACTCGCCGGCATTCGGGTGCTTGATCTCACCCGCATCATCGCCGGGCCGGTATGCGGGCTGACGCTCGCTGCGCATGGAGCAGACGTCATGCTGGTGACGTCACCAAAACTGCCGTCGATCGCGCCGCTCGTCATCGACACCGGCCGTGGCAAGCTGTCGGTGTTGCTCGATCTCACGCAGAATGGCGATCGCGCGACCTTCGAAACGTTGCTGCGTCAGGCGGACGTGGTGGTGCAGGGCTATCGTCCCGGCGGACTTGCCGCGCTCGGCTACGGTGCGGACGATTTTGCGCGCATCCGTCCCGGCATCGTGTCGGTGTCGCTGTCGGCCTATAGCCACATGGGTCCGTGGGCGTCGCGGCGCGGGTTCGATTCGCTGGTTCAGACTGCGACCGGTTTCAATCATGCAGAAGCGGAAGCTGCCGGCAGCGATGCGCCGAAACCGCTGCCCGCGCAAATCCTGGATCATGCCACCGGTTATCTGATGGCCTTCGCCACCATAGGGGCGCTGCTGCGCCGTGCGCGGGAAGGCGGAAGCTGGCAGGTGCGATTGTCGCTGGCGCAGACCGGGCACTGGCTGCGCAGCCTCGGTCGCATCGACGGTCTCGCCTGCCCCGATCCGTCGCGTGACGATGTGCGGGATATGCTGGTGGAGATGCCATCCGGCTTCGGCATGCTGTCGGCAGTCGGACA
>JBQCFU010000016.1:0-10291 GCA_051958775.1 Pseudolabrys sp. | reverse complement strand
CTCGGCAACGGTTTCACGCTCGATCCGCGCTGGAAGAACATCGTCGTGCTCGGCCGCGGCGTCGGTCTCGCGACATTGGCGCCCCTGGCGGAGCTTGCCGCCGAGCAGGGCATCGGCGTCACCGCGATCCTGAGCGCGCGTTCGCGTGCGCTGGTGATGTCGGTGGAGCGTTTCGCCAAAAGCGGAGCGTCGGTCGAAGTGGTGACCGACGAAGATGGTTCGAGCGAGCCGGCGGCGGTCGAAAAGCGGCTGGAAAATCTGATCGCGCAGCGCCGCGCCGATGCGTTCTTCACCTGCGGCTCCAACCGGCTGATGCTGCTGCTCAAGCGCGTCGGCGCCAAGCACGGCATTCCCGGCGAGGTGGCGATGGAGCAGCAGATGGCCTGCGGCCTCGGCATGTGTTTCTGCTGCGTGCGCAGCTTCGCAACGCCGGAAGGCGACACCGAGCAGCGCCGCGTCTGTCTCGAAGGCCCCGTGTTTGCATTGCAGGAGGCGCTGTCATGGTAGACCTGCGCGTCAAGATCGGCCGGATGACGCTGAAGAATCCGGTGATGCCGGCGTCCGGTACCTTCTCCGAAGGGCTCGCCCGCGTGTTCTCGTTCGATCATCTCGGCGCGGTGGTCACCAAGACCATCACCGCCGAGCTGCGGGGCGGCAATCCGACACCGCGCGTGTGCGAGGTCGGGCAGGGCATGCTCAATTCGATTGGCATTCCCAGCAAGGGCGTGGCGAATTTCATCGACAAGATCATGCCGGAATACGAGCGCTTCGCGGCGCCGCTGGTGGTCAGCGTCTCGGCGCCGACGGTCGAGCTGTTCGGCGACATCGTGCGCCAGCTCGACATTCCCGGCATCGCCGCGATCGAGGCGAACATCTCGTGTCCGAACATCGAGGAGGACGGCAAGGCTTTCGCGATGCGTTCCCGCTCGACCAGCGCGGTGGTGAAGGAAGTGCGCGCGGCGACCAAGCTGCCGCTGTGGGTCAAGCTGACGCCGAACACTGCCGACGTCGCGGCGGTGGCGCTGGCGGCGCAGGATGCGGGCGCTGATGCGCTGGTCGTCGCCAACACCATCCTGGCGATGTCAATCGACATCGAGACGTTCAAGCCGCGGCTCGGCAACATTCTCGGCGGCTACTCCGGTCCGGCGATCAAGCCGATCGCGCTGCGCATGACCTATCAATGCGCCAAGGCGGTGAGTATCCCGGTGATCGGCTGCGGCGGCATCGCCTCGACCGAGGATGCCGTGGAATTCCTGCTCGCCGGCGCGACCGCGGTGCAGGTCGGCACCGCGACCTTCGTCAAGCCGAACACCCTGCTGGAGATCGTCGATGGTCTCGAAGCGTTCTGTCAGCGCAAGGGCATCGCCAAGGTCAGCGATCTGATCGGCGCGGTGCGCGACACCGACATGAATGTCGACCAGCTGGAGGCGTTGCCGTGAACGCGCCCGCCGGCCTGCGCGATGGGATCGACGCGCGGCAATGGCGCGATCTGGCGGAGCGTCTGTTCGACGATCTGCGCAGCCGCTCGACCGATGAGCCGGGCGTCACCCGCGAATGCTATGCCGACGGCGAGAACGCCGCGCTCGCGCTGCTGCGCGAGGTCGCCGCCGAACACGGCCTTGTCTGCACCGAGGACCGCGCCGCCAATCTGACGATTTCGCTGCCGGACGACGATCTGTCGAAGCCGGGCATCGTGCTCGGCTCGCATGTGGATTCCGTGCCGCATGGCGGCAATTTCGACGGCGGCGCCGGCATCATCGCCGGTCTTCTCTGCCTGATCCGGCTACGCGCCGAGCGTCGCGCGCCCGTGCCGCCGGTGCGGCTGCTCGCGTTGCGCGGCGAGGAAAGCGCCTATTACGGCCGCGCGAATATGGGCTCGCGCGCGCTGTTCGGCCTGCTGACACCGGCCGATCTCGATGCCAAGCGCCAGTCCGGCGGCCGCACCCTGCGCGAGGCGATGGCCTCGGTCGGCGCCGATGTCGATGCGATCGAGCAGCGCACCGTGCTGCTGTCACCGGATGCCGTGACGTCCTATCTGGAACTGCACATCGAGCAGGGCCCGGTGATGGTCGCGCGCGAATTGCCGACGACGATCGTCACCGGCATTCGCGGCAATCTGCGGCATCGCCGCGTCGCCTGCCACGGCGAGGCCGGCCACTCCGGCACGGTGCCGCGCTGGCTGCGGCGCGATGCGGTGTTCGCGGTGTCCGATCTCATCATGCGACGCGACGAGCACTGGAACCGGCTGCTGGAGCGCGGCATCGACCTTGTGGTCACGGCCGGCGTGCTTGGCACCGACAGCTCGCAGCACGCCATCACCCGCATTCCCGGCGAGGTGTTTTTCTCGTTCGAGGTGCGCAGCCAGAGCTACGACACCCTCGAAGGCTTCTATGAGCTGTTCCGCTCCGAATGCCGCGCGGTGTCGGATCTGCGCCGCGTCAAATTCGAGTTCGACGAACGCATCTACACCGAGCCGGCGCGCATGGATGAAGGCATCATCGCCCGCCTCAAGAAATATTCGGAGAAGCTCGGTTATCCGACTGAACTCATTCCGAGCGGCGCCGGCCATGACGCGGCCGTGTTCGCCAATGCCGGCGTGCCCTCGGGCATGATTTTTGTGCGTAACCGCAACGGATCGCACAATCCGGACGAGGCGATGGCGATCGACGATTTCATGCGCGGCGTCGAACTGATGTATGCTTACGCATCAACAGGTACGCCAAGCTGATGAATATCCAGGCTCATCCGACGACCAAGGCCGGTCCCACGACACTGACGATCCGCCGTCCCGACGATTGGCACGTGCATTTCCGCGACGGCGACGTGCTGAAGTCGGTGGTGAACTTCACCGCCGCGCATTTCGGCCGCGCTATCGTCATGCCGAACCTGGTGCCGCCGGTGACCACGGCGAAGCAGGCGGCCGCTTATCGCGAGCGCATCCTCGCGGCAGTCGACGGACATCGCTTCACGCCGCTGATGACCTGCTATCTCACCGACGACACGGACAAGACCGATCTGATCGCCGGTTTCGGCGACGGCATCTTCACCGCGGTGAAGCTCTATCCGGCGCACGCGACCACCAATTCGGCCCACGGCGTCACCGATCTCGACAAGGTCCGCCCGGTGCTCGAAGCCATGGCGGAAGCGGGCATGCGTCTTCTCGTGCACGGCGAAGTGCCGAAGCCGGAGATCGACGTGTTCGACCGGGAGAAGGTGTTCATCGACACGGTCCTGCTGCCGCTGATGGACAAGGTGCCGGCGCTGAAGATCGTCATGGAGCACGTCACGACGCTGCACGGCGTCGCGGTGGTGCGGGCGCATCGGGCGCGGCTGGGCGCGACCATTACGCCGCAGCATCTGCTGTTCAACCGCAATGCCTTGTTCAACGGCGGGTTGCGGCCGCATCTCTATTGCCTGCCGGTGCTCAAGCGCGAGGAACATCGCCTCGCCTTGCGGGAGGCGGCGACCAGCGGCGAGCCGGGGTTCTTCCTGGGAACCGACACCGCCCCGCATCTGCGGAATCTGAAGGAAGCGGCCTGCGGCTGTGCCGGAGTGTTCGGCGCGCCGGCGGCGCTCGCCGCCTATCTCAAGGTATTCGAGGAGGAGGGGGCGCTCGACCGGTTCGAAACCTTTGCCTCCCTGAACGGCCCGGCCTTCTACGGCCTGTCCCCGAACGAGGAGCGGGTCACGCTGCGCAAGCAGCCGCAATTCATCTGCGATAACGTTCCGGTCGAGAAAATGGGGGAAATCCATCCTCTGTTCGGTGGCGATCAGGTTGACTGGTCAATGGCTTAGGGCCATAAAGATTTGATCGCTGGACAAGACAATAGTTTCTCTGCGGGCAAGGTCGGCCTAGCAGCGATCTGGCGCGCAGAGTACTCCGCCGGTTCCACAAGGAGAACTCATGAGTAATTTTTCATCCTCGCCGGCTGACAAGAAAGCCATTGCGCGCCAGACCGCAAAAATGATGCTGGAGATCAAGGCGATTCACTTCAATGCGGAATCGCCTTTTTTCTTTACCTCCGGCTGGGCCAGCCCCGTTTACGTCGACTGCCGCAAGATCATTTCCTATCCGCGTCTGCGTTCCGGGCTGATGGATTTCTCTTCAGCGGTGATCCTGTCCGAGATCGGCTACGAGTCGATCGACAACATCGCCGGCGGTGAGACCGCGGGCATCCCGTTCGCCGCCTGGATCGCCGACAAGCTGATGCTGCCGATGCAGTACATCCGCAAGAAGGCCAAGGGCTTCGGCCGCAACGCGCAGATCGAAGGCGATCTGCTCGAAGGCGCGCGCACGCTGCTGGTGGAAGATCTTGCGACCGACGGACGCAGCAAGGTCAATTTCTGCAACGCGCTGCGCAAGGCCGGCGCGCAGGTCGATCATTGCTTCGTGCTGTTCTACTACGACATCTTCCCGGAAAGTCAGGGCCACCTGCGCGACCTGAACGTCAAGCTGCATCATCTCGCCACCTGGTGGGACGTGCTGGAAGTCGCGGAAGACAGCGGCCATTTCGATCGCGGCATGCTGCGCGAGGTGCGCTCGTTCCTCAATCAGCCGGCGCAGTGGTCGGCGGCGCATGGCGGCATTTCCGACTTCGACGGCGGTCCGAAGCAGGAAGGCGCGGCAGCCTAAGCGCGCGAGTTTCTACGGCTCAAAGAAAAAACCCTCCGGCGTGCCGGAGGGTTTTTTGTTGCCGTGTTGGTTGCCGCCGGCGATCACATCGCCGCGGTCAGCGGATGCAGATGTTCGATCACCCGCTTCTGCACGGCGGCGAGATGCATCCGCATCGCCTGCTCGGCGCCGTCGGCATCACGCGCGGTGATGGCGGTGGCGATGGCGCGGTGCTCGTCATCGCGCTGCTGGATCCGCTTCGGGCAGGCCGGCTGATTGCGGCCGAGCCGCATGCGCGCGTCGCTCGCGACCTGCCGCAGCATCCCATAGAACGCGACCGCGAGATTGTTGCCGGATGCCGCGGCGATCGCTTTATGGAAACGCAAGTCGGCGGCGCCGGAATCCGTGCCGGCGAGGGTGGTGGCGGCGCGTTCGATCCGCGCCATTTCCAGCGGCGATGCGCGCAGTGCCGCCAGCCGGGCCAGGAACGGCTCGATGGCGATGCGCATCTCCACGACTTCCAGCGGATTGGTGTCCTGCACCAGGCTCTCGCCGTTGCGCGCGCCCAGCGCCTTGCGCTTCGGTTCGGCCGGCGCGATCTCGCCGTTGTCGCGCAGCACCTGCAGCGCCCGGCGCAACTGGTGCCGCTTGACGTTGAGCTTGTCCGCGAGCGCGCGCTCGGAGCCAAGCCCGGTCGTGGCGGCCAGTCCGCGCACGCTGTCGACGAGCGATGTCAGGTCCGCGGCTCTGTCGGCAGGTCTGTGGTCGTCGACCCGTTTGTCCATGATGTCGTCCGGCTGAAGCAACAAGCTGACGGGCGAACCGGCGCGTGCCGAGCCCCTTTACCCGACTCGACTATACGCCAAGTTCTCAACCAATCAAAGGGTGGTTGAGGTCGGTGGTGGACCTTTGGTCGCGCTTTTCCCGCGTATTATAGGGTTTTCCTGCAAGATCAGCGCTTTATGAGGGCCTTGCCCACATCTCAACCAATCTGACCAAAACTTTACCATTGAGCATTGGTTGTCATTGTGGTTGGATTTTGCAACGCCATTCCAGCCGCGCGCCGGCGCGTCGATCCAATCGGAGATCAGCGATGAGCAAATCCAACGTGCACCAATTGCCGAACCGCGATGCCGCGCTGAAGGGGCTCTATTCCGACGTCGCGGCGAAGCACATGTTTCCGTTCTGGGCGACCTCCACGGATGTCGACCATGACGAGGTCAAGCAACTGCTGGCGACGCCGAAGGCCATTCCGTTCGTCTGGAGCTGCGAGAACGACATCGAGCCGATCCTCAACCGCGCCGTCGAACTGGTGACGATGGAGGATTCCGAACGGCGCTCGCTCGTTTTGGTCAATCCCGGCCTCTCGCCGCGGCGCGCGACCGTGAGCACGATGTACACCGCCTACCGGCTCAACGACGCCAACGAGATCATGCCGCCGCACAAGCACTCGCCGAGCGCGATCCGCTTCGGCTTGAAGGGCGCGGGCAATTTCACGGGCGTTGACGGCGAGAACATCGTGTTCGGCCCCGGCGACATGGTGCTGACGCCGAACGACACCTGGCACAACCACGGCACCGTCGGCAACGAGCAGGCGCTCAATCTCTCCGTGCTCGATTTGCCGCTGGTCGAAACGCTCAACGCGATCCATTTCGATCACGATTATCAGGAAGAAGTGGACGGCAAGCTCGTCTCCCTGAAACAGCAGACCGCGCGTTTCACGCCGGATTATTCGCAGAAGACCTATGGTTACGGCGGCCTGATGCCGCGCTTCTCCAAGGGGTTGAAGCGGGGCGCCGGGTTCTCTTCGCCGATGTTCGTCTACCGCTGGGAGATGATGCGCGAACTGCTGGAGCGGCATAAGGACGACGCCGGCGACGCGCATGACGCGCTGATGGTCGAATATGTCGACCCGACCACCGGCAGCCCGGTGTTCAAGACCATCACCTTCTTCGTGCAGATGTTGCGGCCCGGCGAGAAGACCCTGCCGGTGAAGACCACGGCGAGCCTGCTGGTCTCGCCTTACGAAGGCCGCGGCCATTCCATCGTCGACGGCAAGCGCTACGACTGGAACAAGTTCGACACGCTGGCAGTGCCGGGCGGCGTCTGGTTCGAGCATCACAACGATTCCGACAGGGAGCCGCTGTTCCTGTTCGTCGCCAGCGACGAGCCGACCCTGAAGAAGCTCGACCTCTACAAGAAGTGGGGCAAGTCGGCGTCGGGCGAAATCTCGCGCATTCACGACTGATCCGGGGCGGCACGGCGGACGCGGAGAAAACTCCGGGTTCGCCGTCAGGTCCACCTGTCGAACTGCCGTATCGTTTCCTTCAACCGAGTGATCCCGTGTCCGATCGTTCTCTCAGTCAGCGTCAACTCAACACCAAGCTTGTGTCGCATATCGACTGCCCCGGCGGCGGGCAGGTCTGGGTCGAGCGCAACATGCTCTATGTCGGGCATATGCGGCCGACCAGCGGCACCACGATCATCGATGTGGCGGACCCGCGCGCGCCGAAAGTAGTGGCGACGATCCCGGTGCGCGACGGCTGGCACTCGCACAAGGTGCGCGTCTCCGGCGACATCATGATCGTCAACCAGGAGAAGTTCGGCAAATCCGGCCGTACCGAGATCGGCGGCGGCATCGACATTTATGATGTGTCGAAGCCGCATGCGCCGAAGCTGATCACCGAATGGCGCACCGTCGGCGGCGGCGTGCATCGTTTCGATTTCGACGGCCGCTACGCCTATATCTCGCCGACCGCCGAAGGCTATATCGGCAATATCGTCATGATCCTCGATCTCGCCGATCCGGCGAATCCGGTCGAGGTGAGCCGCTGGTGGATTCCCGGCCAGTGGGAAGCGGGCGGCGAAGAATATCCCTGGGAGAACTGGGCGAGCCCGCGCTGCCATCATCCGCTGCGCCACGGCAACCGGCTCTATGTGAGCTACTGGCACCACGGCTTCGTCATCCTCGACATCAGCGACATGGCGAACCCGGTGCCGATCGCGCACTACAACACCAGCCCGGCGTTTCCGCATCCGACGCATACTTGCCTCGTAATGCCGCAGCCGCTCAAGGGCCGCAACATCATGGTGGTGGCGGACGAAGACGTCGCCAAGCTGTGGCCGGCGGCGCCGTCGTTCGCCTGGACTTACGACATCACGCAGGAACGTTTGCCGGTGCCGATCTCCACCTTCCAGGTGCCGGGCCTCGACAAGGACGGCAGCCCGCAGCCGGCGATGACCGGCTGTCATCAGCCGTCCGAGCGGTTCAACGGCACCATCGTTCCGTTTGCCTGGTTCGCGCAGGGGCTGCGGCTCGTCGATTACGCCGATCCGTTCGCGCCGAAGGAAGTCGGCTATTTCATGCCCGAAGCGGCGCCCGGCGCCGATCGCGCCTCGTCGAACGACGTCACCATCGACGATCGCGGCCTGATCTATCTGGTCGATCGCGTCAACGGCGTCGACATCATCGAAACTCCGAAGTTCGCATAGGATTCCCGCGTATGAACGACGCCAATCGCAAGGATGTTTATCCGATCGGCAAGAAGAACCCGAACCTGCCGTTTCATCCGGCGGTGCGCGCGGGCGATTTCATCTTCGTGTCCGGTCAGGTGGCCAAGGACGGCAACGGCAACATGCTGTCCGGCACCATCGAGGAAGAGACCGCCGGCACGATCGACTCGATCCGCCGCATTCTCGCGGAAGAGGGGGCGACGCTCGCCGACGTGGTGCGCGTGACCACTTATCTCGAGGATACGCGCGACTTCGGCCGTTACAACAAGGTGTTCTCCGAGCATTTCAAGGATGCGGTGCTGGCGCGCACCACGGTGGAAGCGCGCGCGGTGATCAACACCAAGATCGAGATGGACGCCATCGCCTACAAGCCGAAGCGGGGTTGACCTGATGCCTGCTGTTGCCGCTTCCCGCATCATGACCGATCCGCCGAGCGCGGCCGAGACCGGGCGCGCGCATATCCGCGCGCGCGACGTGGCGGTCGATTTCGTGCTGAGCGGCCGGCGGCAGCGCGTGCTCAACGATATCAATCTCGAAATCGCCAAGGGCAGCTTCGTGTCGCTGATCGGCCCGTCCGGCTGCGGCAAGAGCACGCTGCTCAAGGTGCTGGCCGGCCTGATTACACCGACCCAGGGCGACGTTTCCGTTGCCGGCCGGCTGCCGCAGCAGGCGGCGAAGGAGCGGATGATCGGCCTCGTGTTTCAGGATGCGACGCTGCTGCCGTGGAAGAATGCGCTGGAGAATGCGGCGTTCCTGCTGACCACGGCGGACGACAAGATGCCGCGTTCCGAGGCGATGGACCGCGCCGCGGCGATGCTGCGGCTGGTCGGCCTCGACGGCGCGGAGAAGAAGCGGCCCTCGCAACTGTCCGGCGGCATGCGTCAGCGCGTGGCGATCGCCCGCGCGCTCGCGCTCGATCCGGAGGTGCTGATGATGGACGAGCCGTTCGGCGCGCTCGACGCCATCACCCGCGAGGAGATGAGCGAGTGCCTGCTCGACATCTGGGAGCGCACCGAAAAGACGATTGTGCTGGTGACGCACTCGATCGACGAAGCGGTGTTCCTGTCGAATGAAGTGCATGTGATGGGGACCGGCCCGGCGCGGATCATCGAAACCCTGCCGATCCGCCTGCCGCATCCGCGCACCGAGGAAAGCCACAGCGATCCGGCGTTCACCGCGGCGGAAAATCGCCTGCGCAGCCTGCTGATCGAAAGCCACAAGCGGAAGCGACCATGAGCGCGCCTTCAGTCGACGACATCGTGACCCCGCAGGGTTGGACCACGGCCTTCCGCCGCCTGAACGCGGTGCTGCCGCCGCTGGCGCTCAGCCTCGTGGCGCTGATCCTCTGGGAAGCGGCGATCCGGCTGTTCAATGTGCCGGCTTTCATCCTGCCGGCGCCGAGCGCGGTGGTGGTGTCACTGATCGAAAACCGCGCGCAACTCGCCGCGGCGACGCAGGCGACGGCGCTCGAAGTGCTGTTCGGCTTCGTGCTGGCCTCGCTGGTCGGCATCGCCGTTGCTCTGGTGATCGTCCGGTTCGAGCGGTTCGGCCGCGCGCTCTATCCGCTGATCGTGCTGTTCCAGAACGTGCCGAAGGTGGCGCTGGCGCCGATCTTCATCCTCTGGTTCGGCTATGACCTCGCGCCGAAGATCCTGCTGATCGTCGTCATCGCGTTCTTCCCGGTGGCGATCGACATGCTGGCCGGCCTGCAATCGGTCGAGCCGTCCTTCGTCTCGCTGATGCGCTCGGTCGGTGCCGGCAACGGCAAGATCATGATGCGCGTGCGCATCCCGCACTCGCTGCCGCATCTGATGGCCGGGCTTAAGGTGGCGATCACCTTCAGCGTGATCGGTGCGATCGTCGGCGAATTCGCCGGCGCCAATCAGGGCCTCGGTTACGTGATCCAGTTCGCCTCGACACAACTCGATACACCGCTGATCTTCGCAGCGCTGGTCGTCGTCTCGATCCTGGGGCTGATCTTCTATTACGGCGTCGAACTCGCCGAGCGGATTCTGGTGCCGTGGGCGCCGAAATTCGATCCGATCCATTCAGCCGGGTAACGGCGAAAAACGAGGGGAGTGTCATGAAGATCGTCTCGCTTGCTGTCGTGCTCGCCACCATGATCAGCACCGCAGCGCTGGCCGCCGACAAGGTGTCGGTCCAGCT
>JBQCFU010000015.1:0-3417 GCA_051958775.1 Pseudolabrys sp. | reverse complement strand
CGTGACAATGGGCGTCGGTCGCTCCCGGCGGGAGCTTGAACGCCGGCTTGCGCCGCTTGGAGAAATCTCGCGTCATCTGCTGTGCCTGTTGTTTAGCGCTTCTCGATGCCGGCCTTCTGGATCACCGCCGACCACTTGGCGATGTCGTCGGTCAGCCGCTTGTTGAGCTCTTCCGGCGTGCTGCCCTTGGCGACGATGCCCATGTCGTTCGCCTTCTGCTTGATCGTGGGATCGTTCAGCACCTCATTGAGCGCGGTATTGAGCGTCTTGACGATGTCATCCGACACGCCCTTCGGCGCATAGATCGCGTTCCACGACGTCGCCTCGAAGTCGAGGCCGGCCGCTTCCTTCACCGTCGGCACGTCCTTGATATAGGTGACGCGGGTGAGACCGGAGGTCGCAAGCGGGATGAACTTCTTCGATTCAAGGCTCGGCCGCAGCGCCGCATAGAACTCGACGCCGAGCTGAATGTCGTTACGCTCCAGCGCGATGGCGACGTCGCCGCTGTTCTTGAACGGCACGATCGCCACGTCGATCCCGGCGGTGGACTTGAACAGTTCGGCGCCGAGATTCTGGCTCGAACCGGCGGCGATGGTGCCGATGTTCAGCTTGCCCGGGCTCGCCTTGGCAGCCTTGATGAAGTCTTCCAGCGTCTTGTACGGCGAGTTCACGCTCGAAACGAAGACGAGGTCGAAATAGCCCATGTTACCCACGGGCCGGAAATCCTTGAGCGGATCGAACGGCAGGCTCTTGAACAGGCCGACGCTGACCGCGGTACCGTTCGAGAACAGCGCGAGCGTGTAGCCGTCGGGCGTCGCCTGCATCACGGACCGCGCAGCGGTGATGCCGCCGGCGCCGGGCATGTTCTCGACCACGAAGCGCTGGCCGAGCTTGTCGCCGAGCTTTTCCGCGACGAGGCGCGTGGTGACGTCCGCAACACCACCGGCGCCGAATGGCAGCACGATCTTCACCGGACGCTCCGGATATTTCTGTGCCAGCGCAGGCGTCTGCGTGAAGGCGGCGAAGCCGACAGCAAACGCGCCGGTGAGTGCGATCATTCCAGCGAGCTTACGCATGCGCGGTGATCCTCCGAATGTCATAATCCCTGTCTCCTTTTTGGTTGGGTCCCTTCTGTCCGCAAATGGCATGCGATGCAAGGGGACCATGGAACAGCCGCGAGAATGCGCGTCCTAGCAGGCGGTCACGCGGGAACGCCTTGCGCTGCCGCAATCACAGCGGCGGCAGATCACCGCGTGCCCACCCGGACTGTATCGCATCGCGGAAGTCTGCGAAGCGCCCGGCGGCGATCGCTTCGCGCATCCCCGCCATCAGCGTCTGGTAATAGGCGATGTTAATCTCAGACAACAGCATCCCGGCGAGCAGTTCGTTCGCCTTGTAAAGATGGTGCAGATAGGCGCGCGAATAGGTTCGCGCGGTCGGGTGCGGGCATTCCGGGTCGAGCGGCCGGGGATCGTTGGCGTGGCGGGCATTGCCGAGATTGATCGGTCCGAACCGGCTGAAGGCCATGCCGTGCCGGCCGTTGCGGGTGGGCATCACGCAGTCGAACATGTCGATGCCGCGGGCCACGCCCTCGATCAGATCATCCGGCTTGCCCACGCCCATCAGGTCACGCGGCTTGTCGGCGGGCAACAGCGGCGTCACCTCCTCGACCACACGCAGCATCACCGCCTGCGGCTCGCCCACGGCAAGCCCGCCCACGGCATAGCCGTGAAACGGCATCCCGGTGAGCGCCTTGGCGCTGTCCGCGCGCAGCGCCGCATCGTCGCCGCCCTGGACGATGCCGAACAGCGCGTGGCCGGTTGGCGCCGCCTCGAAGGCGCGCAGGCTGCGCTCGCCCCAGCGCAGCGACAGTTGCATCGCGCGTTCCATATCCTCGCGCGCCGCGGGCAGCTTCAGGCACTCGTCGAATTGCATGACGATGTCGGCGCCGAGCAGAAGCTGGATCTCGATGGAGCGTTCCGGCGTCAGCGTCACCGGCGCGCCGTCGATATGGGAACGGAAGGTGACGCCCTGCTCCGTCAGTTTGCGCAGCGACGCGAGTGACATCACCTGGAATCCACCTGAGTCCGTCAGGATTGGATGCGGCCAGTTCATGAACTTGTGCAGGCCGCCGAGCGCCGCGACGCGCTCCGCGCCGGGTCGCAGCATCAGATGATAGGTATTGCCGAGCAGGATTTCCGCGCCGGTCGCGCGCACATCCTCGGGCTTGAGCCCCTTCACCGTCGCCTGGGTGCCGACAGGCATGAACGCCGGCGTCTGCACGGTGCCGTGCGGCGTTGTGAACGCGCCGCGCCGCGCCATGCCGTCGGTTGTGGTGAGGGTGAAAGAAAAAGGCTGGGTCATGGAGTGGGCATATACTGGAACGGCAGCCGCTCTGTAACCCTCTCCCTCAAGGCGAGAGGGTCACGGAGTACGCGGCGCTCCCGCCGGATATAATAAGCAAGCGTCGCCATACGAATAGAAGCGATAGCCGTCGGCGATGGCGTGGGCATAGGCCGAGCGCATGAGATCGAGGCCGGAGAACGCCGCTACCAGCATGAAAAGCGTCGACTTCGGCAGGTGGAAATTCGTCAGCATCAGGTCGGTCGCCTTGAAGCGATAACCCGGCGTGATGAAGATCGCGGTCTCGCCCTCGAACGGCTGCACGGTGCCGTCCTCGGTCGCGGCGCTCTCGATCAGCCGCAACGCGGTCGAACCGACAGCGATGATGCGGCCACCCGCCTTGCGCGCGGCATTGAGCGCCGCCGCGGTGTCCGCCGGCACGGTGCCCCATTCGGAGTGCATCTTGTGCGCTTCGGTGTCGTCGACCTTCACCGGCAGGAACGTGCCGGCGCCCACATGCAGCGTGACATGGTGGATGCCGACCCCGTGCGCTTTCAGCGTGTCGACCAGCGCATCGGTGAAATGCAGGCTCGCGGTCGGCGCCGCGACCGAACCCTCGATCTTCGCGAACATGGTCTGGTAGTCGCTGCGGTCCTGCTCGTCGGGTGCGCGCTTGCCGGCGATGTAGGGCGGCAGCGGCATCGTCCCCCGTTCCTCGATCGACTGGTCGAGCACCGCGCCATGAAACGCGAACGACAGCGTCACCTCGCCGCCCTCGCCCTTCGCCTCCACGGTCGCGTCGAGCTGGTCGAGGAAACACACTTTGCCCTCGGAGCCGAACCGCACCACGTCCCCGACATCGAGCTTCTTCGCCGGTTTGACGAAAGCGAGCCAGCGCGAACCGTCGAGCCGCTTGTGCAGGGTCGCCTCGATCGCCGGCTCGGTAGCACGGCCGATCCGCCGGCCGGAGAGCCGCGCGGGAATGACTTTGGTGTCGTTGATGACGAGCACGTCGCCCGGCGAGAGCAAGTCCGGCAGTTCGCGCACGATGCGGTCGGCGAGTCCGTCCGGCTT
>JBQCFU010000014.1:0-4544 GCA_051958775.1 Pseudolabrys sp. | reverse complement strand
GCTCGGCTTCATCGAGCGCCTTGTCGAGCTTGCCGATCTTCGAGGTGCGGTCGTAAGCCCATTCGCGGTCCGCATCGGTGTGGTGCACAAGACCCATGAAGCGCCGCCCATTGCCGGACGCCGTCCATTCCAGCAACTGCTGATCGCCGTCTGAATTTCCACAGGCGAGGATCGGACGCCGGCCAATGAAGCGGTTGATGCCGGACGGTTTGCCAGGACCGTCATCGATGAACTCGACCTTGGGTAATTTGAGCAGCGATGCCCTGCCGTCGGCGGCGAGCCTGAATTGCGTGGCGCCGGATGAACCGACCACCTGTTCCGGCGGGATGCCATAGGCTTTCTCCGCCCACACCCGCATGAATTCGACGCCGCCGCCGGAGACGATGAACGTCTTGAACCCGTTGTCGCGTAGATAGGAAAGCAGTTCCTGCATCGGGCGATAGACGAGGTCGGTATAGGCGACGTTGAAGCGCGGATGTTTCGCGCTGGCCAGCCAGTCGGCGACGGATTTGGCGAAGTCGTCGGTGGTCATGCCGCTATGTGCGGCAGCCATCAGGGTCAGCAGTCCCTTGGTGCCTGACTGCGCGAGCGCCTGGCGGTCGTTCGCAAGGAAAGCCTTGAAGGGTTGTTTGGTTTTCCATTCCGGATGTTGCGGCGCCATCGCCTTCACGCGATCCAGCGCGAACGCGACCTGGAAATAGACCGGCTGTTCCGACCACAGCGTGCCGTCATTGTCGAACACGGCAATCCGATCGGCCGGTTGCACATAGTCAGCGCCGCCTTGCGTCGTGACCGCCGTCACGAAATCAACGATCGATTGCCTGACGCTGCCGTCATTCCAGGACGGCAACGGATTCGATTGCCCGCGTGCCGATTGAGACACAGCAAACAGCGCGAGGAAGAGCGCCAGCGTAGAGACGACGATGCCGCGTACGGGCTCTTTGATGGTCATGAAGGTGCTCCGCCCCGTGTGATGGAGCCTCGGGAGTGTGTCTCCCGAGGCGTGTTGATGGGTCGAGAACGGACGTCAGCGCGGCGCTGCGACCGCGACATAGACCAGCGTGTTGCCGCGATATTGCGGCTGGTACCAGACATTGCCGCATTGCTCGTAAGTGACGCCGTTGACGACGACTGTTCCGCAGCCGGCCGGCAGCGCATAAGCCGTCGAGCCGATGGCGACCGCGGTGCCAATGGCGGCGGCGGTGCCGACTGCTGCGGCCGTCGCGGCTCCCCAGCCGACACCGGGATAATAAGGTGCCGGCCAATATCCCGGATGATACGGATAGGGTCCGGGCGGCGGCCCCGGGGGATGCGGTGGCGGGCCGGGCGGATGCGGACCGGGACCGGGATGGGGTCCGGGTCCCGGATGCGGGCCGGGACCGGGGTGCGGATTGGGATGCGGACCCGGATGAGGACCGGGGCGAGGCCGCGGGCCGGGTCGCGGTCGCACGCCGCCACCGCCGGGATGCGGTCTGAAATGGCCGCCGATATTCACCGAAGCGCCGCGAAATCCGCCGGCATGGAAGCCGCCGCCCCCGCGGAAACCGCCCCCGCGGAATCCACCCGCATGGAAACCGCCACCGCCGAACCGGGCGAAGCAGCGGGCATCAACCTGCGCGCTGTAAAACAGCAGGCAGGCACTGGCCGCGCAGGCCGAGGGGATAATCGCGCGAGTGAGCCACCGAGAACTGCGGGATGTCATTTGCGGCCTCCCTGCGCGTTCGTGTTGCGGGAAAACGCGATCGGCTTCTGATCGGCAGTCGGCTTGAAGCTGAAGAGATCGTCGGAGGGGTTGTCGAGCGCCTCCCACTTGATCCGGGCGGTGTAGCGCGGGCGCTCGGCCTGATTCAGATCGATGATGATGACTTTGACCGGCACCGGCCTGTCGCCGGGCGTGATCCATATTTCCCAGTCGAAGTTTTCGTCGCGAAAAGCCAGGTGGTCGGTCTGGACGCCGTCGATGTCGCCTTTGCCGATGACGTAGGCGGCGGTCACGCGCTTGATCGGGCTTGTGTCGGTGCCGAGATCGAACAGATCGGACAACGGCAGGATCACGCCGAGATCCTGCGAGGCGGTCTCCAGCATCTCGCGAATTGTTGGCTTCGCCGGCACCTGCGCGAAGAGATTTTCGGCGGGCGACACGACGGTGAGCGTTTTCCCGTCGTAGAGATAGTCGTGCGCGAACAGATCATTCTCGATCTTCACCGCAAGTTTGTCCGGACGCCGGACCTGATACTGACCATGGCCATCAATGGTCACGGTCTGTCCCGCGCCGGCGATCATGTCGAACGTAGAGGTGACGTCGAGCTTGAACGATGGCAGCGAGCCGACATAGGCGCTCATCTTCTCGAAGATGGAGATCGCTTCCTTGTCGATGGTGGGCGCGGCGCGCTGGGCCGAAGCGGGGCCGATCCAGATCAGGGCAAGTGAGGCGGCGATGCCGCCGGCGATTGCGGACATGCGCTTGCGGCATCGCCTTGCTTGGTGAGTTGGAAGGAATGTGGTCATGACGGACTCCTGACGAGCGAACGAGCAGACGGCGGGAGAATGATCACCAGACCGAAGAGTGCCGATGCCATTGCCGGCCCGGCGGCACGGCAAGTGCCGTCCGGAAACCAGGACAGGCTGCGCTCGCAAGGAGCAGGACGGTCGGCTTTGCTGATCTGCGGCGGCGTGAGCATGGCCGCAGCTTAAAGAGACACGCCTCGGTATTTCGATTGGACCGTGGTCCAACAGAGGCGGTTACATCTGACAGCGATGATAGGTCGTTTCGATCTCCGGCATATCGGGATCGAAGCGCACGAGTTCATTCGGCCCGTTGAAGCGGGCATGCACCACGATCTTGTCGAAGATGATCTCTTCCTTGCAGCCGAGAACGGCGATGAAGCTCGCTCCCTTTTCCTTGCGCGACAAAAGCTTGCAGGCCGCTTGCCCGCCTTGAACCCGGTTGCCCTGAACGATCAGCCCGGCAGCGCGTTCGCCATAGTAGCTGACGAACGAGACCTTCCCGTTCTTCTTGCGGAAGACCTTGTTGCAGGGCAGGCCGTTCGCCGCCCACACGCCTTCAAACTGATCGGCTGCTGTTGCAGCAGAGATTGAGCCAACCGCAAACGCAGCCAGCAGCGCGATCCAGCAATGTTTCGACATTATCATCTCCACGGAAATGGACGGCCATTCATGCAGTCGTTGAAGGCGGCGACGTAGATTCGGTCGTACTTCTGTTGACGGATCGCGAGACCGCCGATGATGCCCACGGCAGCGCCGATGGCCGCACCGACGCCGGAGGCGGCAAAGATGGAGCCGATCCCAAATCCGCCCAGTGAGCTGAGCGCGGTGGTCCCGAAAACTTCGCCCTGCAGGCTTGCGCGCTGGGCATAGGCATCCGCCGCCCGCTCGCAGGCCAGGGCCGACGGCGGCGCCAGGTAGACAGGGCGGGCGTCGGCGCTGAAGCAGAACAGGAGAATGGCGATGGCGGTCGCGAATGTGATGTTCATCTGATGCCTCCTGCGGCGGCACCCGTCCCGCTTCAAACTAGAGGGCGAAGGACAGCGAGGTCGATTGGACCGAGGTCCAATGGCAAAAGGTCCAATGGTTAGAGATCCAACGGCAAGAGGTCCGGGGATCAGAGCCGTCAGTGCTGTGCGCCGATGTGACAGGTTTCGACAATTTTTCTGCGAGCCGCATAACTTTCCTTAGGGATGATCCATCGTCGCGGTGATGTCTTTTCAAAAGACACGTCACCATGAAACTATGTGGGATATCCAAAAGCCGAAGTACGCTCGAGGCGTGGATGTGATGGCTGCCGCGATCGATCAGCCCAGTGCCCGATATCCCAGGGGCTTGCTCCGCGATATCTGGCCGCCCGTAGCAGTCACGATTGCTTATTACTCATCAGCCGAAGTCACTCTTCTTGTTGATTTAGCCGACGCGACATCAAATCGGATCTTCACGCCGTTCTGGCTTTCCAGCGCCATCCTCTTCGTTGCCCTGACGTTGGCGCCGACCTCGCATTGGTGGCGCTATCTCGTCGCGACGCTGCCGATCCATTTTGTCGTCGCGCATTTTGCGCAATTCAGCATGGTGGGGGCGGCGGTAGCCCTGGCGGCCAATGTCTGTGTGGCCGTCCTGAATGCAGTGGCCGTTCGCCGGTGGTGCAATCCGCGCTCTTATTTCGGCAATTTGAGAAGCGCGATCGCTTACGTCGCTGCGGTCGTCATCGCCGGGCCGATGCTGGCTTCGCTCATCGGAGCGTGGGCCCCCATCCTGAATAGTGAACCGCTCAGTAGTTACGGCCATATCTGGTTTCGATGGTGGGTGTCCAATGCGCTGGGGACGGCGATCCTCGGCTCGCTTTTGCTCATGCTTCTTGAGCAGGGCGACGATTTGCAGCGATCCGACCTGGTGTCGCGCCTCTGGGGTGTCGCGCTGATCCCGGTTCTGATCATCGGTGCGTCTCTGTTTGCCTTCCCGATGAACGGAAGGCTGCTGCTGATCGGCTATACGTCCGTCCTGTTGTACTTGCCTGTACCGTTGGTGCTTTGGGC
>JBQCFU010000013.1:0-2026 GCA_051958775.1 Pseudolabrys sp. | reverse complement strand
ACCGTCATGATACCGGTGCCGATCTCATGCGCCGCGATCTCCACCACCGCATGGCCGCCGGCGTTGAGCTTCACGCGCGCGGTGGCGGCGCCGATATGCGTCGGATAGACCGCGCTGGCGCAGCCCCAGCCGATCAGCCAGTCGCCGTCGCGCATGGCGCCGGGCTTGGGCTCGCGCTTGCTCCAGCCGAAGGCGGCGGCGGCTTCGTCGTAACACTGCATCAGCGAACGGCTCGACCACGGCTTGCCGGTCGCGTCGGTCATCGAATCGTTGACGCGGCGGAAGTCCACCGGGTCCATGTTCAGCTTCACCGCCATCTCGTCCATCGCGCTTTCCAGCGCGTAGATGTACGGCACCACCGGCGGCGAGCGCATGAAGCCCGGCGTGTTGCGGTCGGCGTGCACGGTGGAGACGCCGGTCTTGACGCTGCCGAAGCCGTAGAGCCGCGCCGAATCCTCGACACCGGCGACCGAATACGGGTCCGGCCGCGACGTCACTTCCCAGCCCTCGTGTTCGAACGACACGAGCTTGCCGTCCTCGCTCGCGCCCATGCGGATCTTGTGCCGCGTCTCGGCGCGGTAGGTGGCGATGGTGAAACCCTGGTCGCGCGTCGCGACAAGCTTGACCGGACGGCCGAGCTTCTTCGCCGCCAGCGCGACGAGGCCGGTGCGCGGCGTCAGTTGCGCCTTGGAGCCGAAGGCGCCGCCGACGAAGGGGCTCACGGCGCGCACGTTTTCCGGGTCGATGCCGAGCTTCTGCGCCGCGTTGTTCTTCAGGCCGTACATGAACTGGCTGGGTTCGTAGAGCGTCAGTTCGTCGCCGTGCCATACCGCGGTGGTGGTGAACAGTTCGATCGGATTGTGATGCTGCGCCGGCATCTCGTATTCGGCTTCGATCTGCACCGCCGCGCCGGCAAAGGCCGCGGCCGCGTCGCCGGCCTGCGGCAGCTCCTTCTTCAGCGGCTTGGTCTCGGCGCCCGGCGCGTCGAAGCCGGCGCTCGGTTTCTCCGCCTCGTAGGTCACCATGACCTTGTAGGCGGCTTCGCGCGCCGCCTCGAACGTGTCGGCGACCACCATGCCGATGATCTGGCCGTCGTGATGGATGTCCGGGCCGTAACCCTGAATCGAGGTGCTCGGCCCGCCGCCGCCGGCGCCGTACTTAACCTCCTTGAGGTCGCCGGTGTTCTCGTGCGTGAATATCTCGAGGACGCCGGGCACCTGTTTCGCTTCGGTGACGTCGATGCGGCCGATGTGGCCTTTGGCGATGGCGCTGGTCAAAAGATAGCCGAAGGCCGGATGGCTCACGGCGATGTCCGAGCCGTAGCGGGCGCGGCCGGTCACCTTGAGCCGCGCGTCGAGACGCGGCACCGGCTGGTTCATGTTGGCTTTGGGTTCGGGAGCGGCTCTGTTCAGAGTGACTGGTCCTGATCAGATGGACAGCGCCGCGGCCTGCTTCACCGCGCGCACCAAGGTGGCCTTGCCGAGCTTGACCTTGAAGGCGTTGTGCTCGCGCGCATCCGCCTTCTCGAAGGCCTTGTCGGCCGCTTTCTCGAGCGCCGCGTCGTCGAGCGGCTTGCCCTTGAGCATCGCTTCGGCCTCGCGCGCCCGCCACGGCAGCGTGGCGACGCCGCCGAGTCCGATGCGGATATCGCGCACCGTGTCGCCGTCGAGGTCGAGCGCCACCGCGGCCGAGGCTAGTGCGAAGTCGTAGGACGGGCGGTCGCGGATCTTCAGGTACAGTGAGCGCTTGGCGAAAGGCGCCGGCGGGATGGTGAAGGCCGTGATCAGTTCGCCGGGCGCCAGGGTCGTCTCGATCTGCGGCCGGTCGGCCGGGGCGCGGTGCAGTTGCGCGAAGGGAATGGTGCGGGTGGTGCGCGGCCCGGCGATATCGACGGTGGCTTCGAGCGCGATCAGCGCCTGGGCGAAATCTCCATGGTACGTGGCGATGCACGCCTCGCTCGTCCCGAGCACCGCGTGCTGGCGATTGAAGCCGTCGAGAGCCGAGCAGCCGGAGCCCGGATGGCGCT
>JBQCFU010000012.1:0-2352 GCA_051958775.1 Pseudolabrys sp. | reverse complement strand
TCACTCTCACCGAATGCCATCGGCGCCTCCGTCTGACAAACATCCATGATCGTCCCATGTGAGAGCATGGGCAAGGAGAACCTGGGCAAGGCGCGCTGGCGCGAAGCCGCAGGTCGTCCGCGTCTGACATGGGAACCGGAGCCAAGCCCGGCAAGAGCGGCAAACCAGCGCGAAAACGCATGATTTACGCGCGAAATGGGTGATCACGTCGACGTTATAGCAATCATAATCCTGCCTAATTTCGGTCAAGCCCGCGACACCCTGAGGGGGGATAAGGAGACAGTTGCCTAAGGCTCGGACGGTCGGGCTCCGGATTCCTCAGCCCCCCAGCCCCCTGGAGTTCGGCCCGTCCGAGCCGATGGCACGAGTGGTTTGTTCGTTCCGCGTACGGTTCAATCCCCAAGACTTTCACGGGCCGGTTTTCACCGGCCCGTTTTTTATTGGCGCGCGCGAACGCGATCAGTTCTCCCGTTCATCCCCGCGAAAGGGGACGAACGGAGAAAATCGCTTACAGAATGCGAGTCAATTCTACGGCAGCGGCGCCAGCGCCGCGCCGACGATAGGGCCGGGCTCGCTCGCCGAGCCGCGCTGCACCAGCACCGCGACCGCATCGATCTGCTGGTCGCCGTTGGTTACGCTCGCCTCGGGCACCGAATAGGACACCGGCTGGCCGGTCCAGTCGCCGAGCTTTACCCAGCGCCGCACCACGTTGTGATAAACGATGCTGTGACCGTTGTTTTCACCGCGGCCAATGGTGACATGCACCTTGCGGCTGATCGGACAGAGCCAGATTTCACCAAGCATCGGATCGGCGGCCGCAGCCGCTTTCGCGGCCGTCGCGGTGATGCTGACGGCACCATCCTTGACCGCGACCGTCACCGGCACGGTCAGCGCGCCGTTGTCGCGGGATCTGGTGACCGCCTCTTCGATCGCCGCTTTATCGCTGCCGAGCGCATAGACCGAACCGCTGATCACCGCCTGCGGCGTGAACACTTCACGATCGCCGCGGGTCTTGGAATAAGCGCGCTGGCGCTTGCTGTGGCCATGCAGCGCAAGCGTGTCCTTCCAGCCGAGATAATCCCAGTAATCGACCGGCAGACTGAGCGCGACCAGCGAGGGATCCTGCGCGAGTTCACCGCGCAGCGTGTCGGCCGGCGGGCAGGACGAGCAACCCTGACTGGTAAACAGCTCCACCACGCCCCGCACCTCCCCCGCCCGGACCGCTGTGACCGCCATAACGGCGGCACCGGCGAGCAGGGCAAGAGCGAGACGTGAGAAGCGAGGCAACGGGGCGGACTCCATCAAGGCACTGTGCAAGGTGCGATACTGATAGGCCGCTCGGCCTTCACCCGCCAGTCACGAGCGGGTGAGAGGGAGCTGGATCCGGGTACCGGAACGCAATGCGGCAAGCCGGCAACTTGCATTGCCGGCTGCCGGCGGCTCACGCCGCCAACTGCCGCAGCACGTATTGCAGAATGCCGCCGTTCTTGAAGTAATCGAGCTCATCGAGCGTATCGATGCGGCACAGCAGCGGAACCTGGCGGCGATCACCATTGGCGCTGGTGATTTCCACCATGAGCTTCTGCCGCGGCTTCAGATCGCCGGCGAGACCACGAATCGTCACCGTCTCGTCGCCCTTGAGGCCGAGCGACTGCCACGACGTGCCGTCCTCGAAGGTCAGCGGCAGCACACCCATGCCGACGAGGTTCGAACGATGGATTCGCTCGAAGCTCTGGGTGATGACCGCGCGGACGCCGAGGAGCCGCGTGCCCTTCGCCGCCCAGTCGCGCGACGAGCCGTTGCCGTATTCGGCGCCGGCGAAGATCACCAGCGGCACCTGCTCCTGCTGATACTTCATGGCGGCGTCGTAGATCGACATCGCCTCGCCGTCGGGCCAGTGCTTGGTCATTCCGCCTTCGGGAATATTGCCGTCGGCTCCCTTCATCATGAAGTTCTTGATGCGGATATTGGCGAAGGTGCCGCGCATCATCACTTCATGGTTGCCGCGGCGCGTGCCGTACTGGTTGAAGTCGGCCGGGCGCACCTGATGCTCCGACAGATACTGACCGGCGGGCGAGGTGAGCTTGATCGAACCGGCCGGCGAGATGTGGTCGGTGGTGATCTTGTCGCCGAACATGGCGAGGATGCGCGCGTCCACGATATCGGTCGTGGGCTCCGGCTCCATCTTCATGCCTTCGAAATACGGCGGATGCTGCACGTAAGTGGAGCTCATAGTCCACGTGTAGGTGTCGCTGCCCGTCGTATTGATCTTGCGCCAGTTGGTGTCGCCCTTGAACACGTCGGCATACTTCTTCTTGAAGATCGCCGAGGTGACGTACTTCTTGATGTAGG
>JBQCFU010000011.1:0-2001 GCA_051958775.1 Pseudolabrys sp. | reverse complement strand
CATCGAAGCGATCCGGGTTGAGTACGAAGTGCGCGACCAGGATATCGATGTGATACTTGTCGACGGCAATGCCGGGATACTGCTTCGCCATCTCCTCGACGCGCTCGTCCCAATACGGCATCGAGATCGAGATGCCGTTCGACTTGGTCGCCGATGTCACCTTCTTGCGCGGGCGCGTCTTGGCTAGTTCGAACGCGAACTTCAGAATGCGGTCGACGCCGATCCGGCTCATCACCGTTTCCTGCACGACGAATTCGCGTTCGGTGCCCGGAAAGGCGCGGCCGCCGATCGACGAATATTCGCCTTCGGTGTTCTCGCGCACCACGTAGAAATCAATATCGCCCGGCTTACGGCCGGCGAGCGGCGAACGCACGCCCGGCATCAGCCGCACCGGCCGCAGATTGACGTATTGATCGAATTCGCGGCGGAACAGGATCAGCGAGCCCCACAGCGACACGTGGTCGGGGATTTTCGCCGGCCAGCCGACGGCGCCGAAATAAATCGCGTCGTGCGAGCCGACCTGGTCCTTCCAGTCCTCCGGCATCATCCGGCCGTGCTTTTCGTAATAATCGTACGAGGAGAAATCGAAGTCATCGAGCTGCAGGGCGAAATTGAATTTCTTCGCCGCGGCTTCGAGCACGCGCACGCCCTCGGGCACCACCTCCTTGCCGATGCCGTCGCCGGGAATGACAGCGACACGATATTTGCGATTGGTGGAGCGGCTGGTCATGGAAAGTCCTGTGCGCGGATGAAACAACGGCGGGCATCAAACCAGAGCCGGCCGATCCTGAAAAGGACCGGCCGGCTTTAAAACTCGCAAGGCTGTCGGACGTCAGGCGTCGACGCTGGCCGCCAGTGCGTTGTTCTGGATGAAGTCGCGGCGCGGCTCGACCAGATCGCCCATCAGCTCGGCGAAGGTGTTGTCGGCGTCCTCGCCCTCCTTCACCTTCACCTGCAGCAGCGAACGGGCGTTGATGTCGAGCGTCGTCTCCCAGAGCTGCTCCGGATTCATCTCGCCCAGCCCTTTGTAGCGCTGCATCGAGATGCCCTTGCGGCCGGCGGAGGTGAGTGCCTCGAACAGACCGACCGGCCCGTAGATCGCGACGGTCTCGTCCTTGCGGCGGAGCATCGCCGGCGGCGTCGGTCGCGGGAAGATCTGCTGCAAGGCCGGTGCGTATTCGTCGAGCTTGCGCGCCTCGGCAGAGGCCAGCAGCGCGTGGTCGATCACCGCAGTTTCCTTGACGCCGCGCACCGTGCGCTCGAACAGGAAATTGCCATCGGCGAAATGGCCGACCCAGCCGCGCTCGGTCTCGTCAGCGAGCGCGTCGAGCCGCTTGGCGATATAGGCCGCAGCCTGTTCGGCGGTCTTGGCGTCCTCGACGATCGACGGATTGAGCACACCGGCGATCGCAGCCTGCTCGATCACCTGCCGGTTGTAGCGGACATGCAGGCCCTTGAGCGTCGTGCGGATCACGCGGGTCTGCTCGACCACCTTCTGCAGATCGCCGCCGGCGATCTCTTCGCCTGACGCAAGCCGCAGCACCGCATCCTCGATCCCGGTCGAGAACAGATAGTCCTCGAGCGCGCGCTCGTCCTTGAGATATTGCTCGGACTTGCCGCGGCTCACTTTGTAGAGCGGCGGCTGCGCGATGAAGATGTGGCCGTTGTCGATCACCTGCCGCATCTGCCGGTAGAAGAACGTCAGCAGCAGCGTACGGATGTGGGAGCCGTCCACGTCCGCGTCCGTCATGATGATGATCTTGTGATAGCGTAGCTTGGCGATGTCGAATTCGTCGCTGATGCCGGTGCCGAGCGCGGTGATCAGCGTGCCGATCTCCTGGCTCGACAGCATCTTATCCATGCGCGCGCGTTCGACGTTGAGGATCTTGCCACGCAGCGGCAGCACGGCCTGGGTTTCGCGGTTGCGCCCCTGCTTGGCAGAACCGCCGGCGCTGTCACCCTCGACGATGAACAGTTCGGCCTTGGCCGGATCGCGTTCCT
>JBQCFU010000010.1:0-2948 GCA_051958775.1 Pseudolabrys sp. | reverse complement strand
AGCGCACCGGGCCGTCGCCGCGAATCTGGATGGTTCCGACCACCGAACCGTCGGCATGGACGCGGCCACCGCCACGCGTGCCTTCGAAGCAATTGTAGGTGAAATATTTTCCGATGACGAAATGGCGGGCCTGTTCGGCCGTCATCTCACCGGCAAAGGCCGGAACGGCGGACAACAACACACTGGCCGCCACGACACCACGCAACATCACCCACTCCACGTCACACGACTAGGCACAAGCGAACCGGAACCGGCCCGGCGAATCTAGCGCACTATGGCGCAAGATCGTCGACAAATCCTGAACATGTTTACCCGATCTTGACCACGATTCGACCCTTTGCTTCCCCCGCCAGCAGCCGCCGCGCGGCTTCAGGAACCTCGGAAAGCGGGATTTCGGTGGTCATTGCCGCCAGTTTTGACCGGTCGAGATCGGTTTCCAGCCGCTTCCAGGCCTCCCGGCGGAGGGAAATCGGCGCCATCACCGAGTCGATGCCCAAAAGACACACGCCGCGCAAAATGAAAGGCGCGACCGAGGTCGGCAGATCCATGCCGCCGGCGAGGCCGCACGCGGCGACCGTGCCGCCATAGCGCGTCATCGACAGAACATTGGCGAGCACCGTGGAACCGACCGCATCGACCCCCGCCGCCCAGCGCTCCTTGTTCAGCGGCCGCACGGCGCCGGTCAGTTCCTCGCGCGCGACGATCTCGCTGGCGCCGAGCGATTTCAGATAATCCGCTTCCTGCGGCCGGCCGGTCACCGCATGCACGGTAAAACCGAGACTGGCGAGGATCGCAATCGCGACCGAGCCGACACCGCCGGTCGCGCCGGTGACAACAATGGGTCCGTCGGCAGGCTTCACGCCGTGTCGTTCCAGCGCCATAACGCACAACATCGCGGTGTAGCCGGCGGTGCCGATCGCCATGGCGTCCCGGGGCGACAGGGTCGCCGGCAGGCGAACCAGCCAGTCGCCTTTGACCCGCGCTTTCTCGGCGTAGGCGCCGAGATGCGTTTCGCCGAGACCGAAGCCGTTGAGCACAACAGTGTCGCCGGCTTTCCAGTCCGGATGCGTGGAGCTTTCGACCGTGCCGGCGAAGTCGATGCCGGCGATCATCGGGAAGCGCCGCACCACCGGCGCCTTGCCGGTGATAGCAAGCCCGTCCTTGTAATTGATGGTCGAGTAGCCGACGCGGACGGTGACGTCACCGTCCATCAGGTTGGCGTCATCGAAGGGGGTCAGCGTCGCGCGGGTCGCGGGCTTTGCGCCCTCTTCCGCCTTCTCGATGACGATGGCCTTGAATGTCGACACGCTGAGCCTCCCGCTTACTGATAAGCGGGAGCCTAGAAGCGGGTACGCCGGCAAATCAACCCGACGATGGGCTGATCATATCCGGACAGATCACGCCGCCGCAGTTGCCGGACGCGCCACAGGGCGCTCGATGATCGGCAGGTTGATCAAAGCCGACAGCACACCGAACAGCACCGACAGCCACCACACCAGATCGTACGAACCGGTACGCTCGAATGCGATGCCGCCGAGCAGCACGCCGAGGAAACCGCCGACCTGATGGCTGAAGAAGGCGAAGCCGAACAGCATCGTCATCCAGCGCGTGCCGAACATCACTGCGACCAGCGCCGACGTCGGCGGCACCGTCGACAGCCACAACAGACCGGTGACCGCGCCGAAGATCAGTGTGTTCACCACCGTGGTCGGTGCGAACATGAAGGCAACGATCGAAGCGGCACGCAGGGCATAGATGATCGACAGGATATAGCGCTTCGGCATTCGGCCGATGAGATAACCCGCAAGGATCGAGCCGATGATGTTGAACAGGCCGATCACTGCCAGCGTCCAGCCGCCGACCTGCACCGACAGGCCGCGATCGATCAGATAGGCCGGCAAGTGCACGGTGACGAAGGCAAGCTGGAACCCGCAGGTGAAGAAGCCGAGCACCAGGAACACATAGGAGCGATGGCCGAACGCTTCGATCAACGCCTGACGTGCGGACTGTTTCGGAGCATCCGACACCACCGATGCGAGATTGCGCGGCGTCGCCAGTGCGGTCGACAGCGGGATGATCAGCAGCAGCACGGCGGAGAAGGTCAGCAGCGCCGACTGCCAGCCATAGGCATCCATCACCGCAACGCCGAATGGCGAGAACAGGAACTGGCCGAACGAACCGGCATCCGTGCCGAGACCGAACGCCAGAGGCCGCGATGATTCCGGCAGCAGTTTCGCAAACGCGCCGATGACGATGGCGAACGAACAGCACGACAGACCGAAGCCGATCAGTACGCCCGCGGTGATGTCGAGCAGCAGCGGCGTGGTCGAATAGTTCATCAGCGCGATGCCAACCGCGTACAGAATCGAGCCGACCATCAGCACGTAATTGGTGCCGTATTTATCCGCCAAGGCTCCGGCAAAGGGCTGCCCCGCGCCCCACAGCAGGTTCTGGATCGCCAGCGCGAGCGCAAAGATCTCGCGGCTCCAGTTGTTGGCTTGCGACATCGGCGTGAGGAACAGGCCGAGTGCGGAACGCGGTCCAAACCCGATCAGAGCGACCAGGCACCCGCAAAGGATGACGACGGCTGGCGTCCGCCAGGTCCCAGAAGATGGAGCGGTGGTAGAGGTCATGGAGCGCCTTCCGCGGTTGGGGCAGCAGGATATAGGCGCTTCGCAACCCCAACGATAACGAATTCTGCTGATGGCACCGATCGTCCGGCCGCATGGCAGCCCACGCAGGGCCGGCTAATCCCCGGGAAAGCCTAGCTTTTCCGACCAGCCTCGAGGCGCGCCGCCTCATCCCGGGTTGCGGCAGCGTCACCCCAGGTCGGCAGTTCCGAGCCGTCGCCCCACAGGCGCGGCCGGTAGAAGGTATGGACGCCGAGCTTGAGGATGCGGCGCATCTCGTTGATCCAGCTCGGGCGCACCCAATAGGCGTGGTAGTGC
>JBQCFU010000009.1:0-7971 GCA_051958775.1 Pseudolabrys sp. | reverse complement strand
TGCGCCCGGCGTATCGACCGCACCGAGCAGCACCTGCAGCAGATGCAGCGCGCGGCAGGTGTGAAAGCCGTTCGCATGCGCGGAGATGCCGCGCATGGCATGGATACTGATCGGCCGGCCGACCATGCGTTCGTGGCGACGCCCGGCCCAGTCGGTCCACGGCTGCTCGATGGTCACCGCCTGTTCGAACGCCACATACGCGAGTTCGTCGGCGATGCGCTTGATGGTCTCGGCCGGAATGCCGGTCTGCTCCGCCACCGTCTCGGGCGCGTATCGGTCGTCGAGATAACGCTTCGCCAGATGCACGAAGGCCGGCACCGCCTTGCGCCCATCGGCCAGCGTGTAATCGCCGGTCAACGACGGTGCGAGATCGGGATCATGAAAGCTGACGACGGCATTGCGCTTGCGGTCGAACGCCAGCGGAGAGCCGTCGACGCGCGCGAACAGACCGTCATCCGCACCGCCGGGATCATCGATCACCAGCCACGCGGCATTGGTGTATCGCGCGAGATAATCGGCATCGATCTTGCCGGCCTTCAGAAGTTCATGAACCAGCGCGAGGATGAACAGACCATCCGTCCCCGGCCGGATACCGAGCCATTCGTCGGCGATGGCGGAATAGCCGGTGCGGATCGGATTGACCGACACCACTTTGGCGCCGCGCTTCTTCAGATGCCCGAGCCCGATCTTGATCGGATTGGAATCGTGATCCTCGGCAACGCCGAACAGCATGAAATAGCGCGTGTTCTCCCAGTCCGGCTCGCCGAACTCCCAGAACGAACCGCCGATGGTGTAAAGGCCGCCCGCCGCCATATTGACGGAACAGAAGCCGCCATGGGCCGCATAATTCAGCGTGCCGAACTGCTGCGCCCACCAGCCGGTGAGAGCCTGCGACTGGTCGCGGCCGGTGAAGAAAGCGAGTTTCTTCGGATCCTTGGCGCGGATCGTGCCGAGCCAATCGGTCGCGATCGTCAGCGCTTCGTCCCATTCGATTTCGCGAAACTCACCCCTGCCGCGCGCACCCGTCCGCAGCAGCGGCTTGCGCAGCCGCGCCGGCGAATAGTGCTGCATGATTCCGGCCGAACCCTTGCCGCACAGTACGCCGCGATTGACCGGATGATCGCGATTGCCCTCGATGTAGCGGATCTTGCCGTCGCGCAGGCTGACTTTGATCCCGCAGCGGCAGGCGCACATGTAGCAGGTGGTGTACTTCACCTCGTCGGCGACAGGTGCGTGAGTGGGCACCGGAGGATCGCCGAAGGCAAAATTGCTGGATTTCGGCAAGAGTATTCCATCCGGCTCGACGTGATGAGAATAATTCTAACGTCATTTCCCCGGTGAGCGCAAAATCAATTTGCTGATGGCGCACACTAGCGCCACGCGGCAAGGAACGGATCAACCGCGCGGACGGGAGGCGGTCACGCCGCCGCGTGCGGCAATTTCGCCGGGAACATGCTGCTGTGCATGGCGGCGCAACACCGCTTCGAATGCAATGACAGCAGGTGTTCGGCTACGCCCCTGGGCACTGATCATGACGATATCGCGCACGATCGACGGCTTGGCCATCTCGCGTGCAACCAGTTGGTCGTGCCGTGCGGCATGCCAGGCATAGGCCGGCAGCACCGCAACACCGAGATTGGCTGCCGTCAAAGCCAGCGCCGTGGTGATCTGCGTCACCTCGAACGCCGGCAACAATGGCTTGCGCGCGGATTCGAAACCGACCTCGACGAGCAAACGGATGCCGCTGTCGCGTGTCAGCGTGATGAGCGGCAGACCGGATCGCGCCACGTCATCCCAGGTCACCTTCGGCCGTCCTGCCAGTTCGCAACCGGGCACGCAAAACAGCATCAGATTGTCGCGGGTCAACCGTGTCCGGTCAATTCCGCTTTCATCAATCGCGAACGTGCCGACGCCGCAATCGGCGCCACCGGAACGAACCAGATCGACAATCTGGTCGGTCCGCGCTTCAATCAGCTTGATCTCGATGCCGGGATGAGCGCGGCCGAATTCGGCAATCGCATCGGGCAGCAGCACAGCCGCGAGCAACGGTGGCGCGACGATGCTGATGCGGCCGCGACGGCGCGCCGCGTGATCGCGCGCGCTGCGTGCGGCATGGTGCAATTCGTCGAGAATCCGGTCGGCGGAATTTGTGACTTCGCGTCCGGCTTCGGTCAGTTCGACGCGCCGCGTGGTGCGGTCCAGCAGCCGGGCCCCGAGTTCTTCCTCAAGCTGGCGCAGCAGCAGGGACAGCGCCGGTTGCGCCGCATGCAGGCGCTCCGCTGCGCGGGTGAAACTGCCGAGCTCCGCCACCGCGAGAAAAGCCTGGATCTGGCGGATCGTCACGTTCAGCGGTGTATCGCTACGGTTGGCCATATCGCTCCGTCGGCATCCGCTCATTCATACAGAAGGCCGATAAATTCATAGCAAGAAACCTGATTGCCTTATAGATGCCGCGGCTCGAAATAAAGCCCATGCAACCTGCTGCGCGGTGCCGGGACCGAGCCAGTCATGTCGAAACTTGAGCGCCCGTCCACCGGCCATCCGGGCGGCATCGGCCAGCGGGTCGCACGGTTCGAGGATGCGCGGCTCGTCACCGGTCAGGGGCAATTCGTCGACGACCTCACTCCGCCCGGCTGCCTGCATCTCAGCTTTCTGCGCAGCTCTCATGCACACGGGCGGGTCGCCACATTGTCGATCGCCCCGGCGCTGGAGGCACCCGGCGTGGTCGCGGCTTTCAGCGGCGACGACCTTGCGTCTCTCGGCGCGGCCGGGGTCAACGCCGTGCTGCCCGGTGTTTCAGAGTCTTATTTCCGACCACTGGCGATCGGCAACGTCGAGCCCGTCGGCCAGCCCATCGCTGCGGTAATCGCGACAACCGCAGCGCAAGCTGCCGATGCGGCCCAACTCATCACGCTCGACATCGATCCGGATATGACGCCGCCGATCGACGAACCCGCGATCGGCTACCAGTGGGCGCAGGGCGACGTCGCTGCTGCATTCAGCAACGCCGCCGCGATCGCCGAGGTCACTGTTCGCCATGCACGCGTCGCTCCGTTCGCGCTCGAGCCGCGTGCCGCACTGGCCGACTGGGATCACCAGGCGCGCATCCTGACGGTCTGGCTGTCGACGCAGACGCCGCATCGTGCGCGACAGGATCTCGCGCGCATCCTCGATCTGACCGAAGAGCACATCCGCGTCATCGCGCCCGATGTCGGTGGTGCGTTCGGTGGCAAGGCCTCGATCTATCCGGAAGAAGCGATGGTCGCCTATGCCGCCTACCGGCTGCAACAGCCGGTGAAGTGGTGCGCGACGCGCAGCGAGGACATGCTGGCCTCAAGCCATGGCCGCGGCGCCACCAGCACCGGGCAACTCGCATTCGATGCATCGGGCCGCGCGTTGGCGCTCCGAGCACAGCTTGAATTCCCGCTGGGGCACTGGCTGCCCTACAGCGCTTTCATGCCGGCGCGGAACGGCGGCCGTATTCTGCCTGGACCCTATCGCATCGACACCGTTGATATCGAAATCGCCGCGCGGCGCAGCAACACCGCCGCCATGAACATCTACCGGGGCGCCGGGCGGCCGGAAGCGGCGATGCTGATGGAGCGGCTGATGGATGACGGCGCGCGCCGCCTCGGTCTCGACTCGATCACCATCCGCAAGCGCAACCTTCTTCCGCCGGCAGCGCTTCCTTACACCACACCAACTGGCGAAGTGCTTGATTCCGGTGACTATCCGACGCTGCTCGCCAGAACGATCGCGCAATCTGACTATCCGCAGTTGCGCAAGCAGCAGTCCAAGCAGCGCCGCCGCGGCGCGCTGACCGGCATCGGTGTCGCGTTCTATGTCGAGCCATGCGGCCACGGCTGGGAAAGCGCCACCGTCGGGCTCGACAGTGACGGGCGCATTGTCGCCGCTGCCGGCACCAGCGCGCAGGGCCAGGGCCGGGAAACGAGCTACGCCCAGATCGTCGCCGACACGCTGCGCATTCCGCTCACGCAAATCGTTGTCCGTCACGGCGACACCGCCGGCACACCGGTAGGCATCGGCGCGCTGGCGAGCCGCAGCACGCCGATCGGCGGCAGCGCGCTGCTGCTCGCGACGCGCGGTTTTGCCTCGAAGGCTCACGAACTCGCGGCGCGGCTGCTGCAATGTGCGACCGACGAGATCGCCACTACCGACACGGGATTTGCACGGCTCGACGACCCGGGCGTGCAGGTGAGTTGGAAGACACTGGCCGACGCCGTCGACGAACACGACCGTACCGGACTTGATCTCGGCTTAGGCCTCGCGAACCACGTCGTTTATCACGCCGACGGAGAAGCCTGGAGCTACGGCTGCTGCCTCGCCTGTGTCGCAATCGACCCCAATACCGGCGTGCTGACCGTCGAACGCATCGACTGGGTCGACGATGCTGGCCTCGTCATCAATCCGACGCTGGCCGAAGGCCAGTTGATCGGCGGCATGGCGCAGGGCCTCGGCGAAGCGCTGCTGGAGCGCATCGTCTATGACGACGAAGGCCAGCTCATCACCGGCTCGCTGATGGACTACGGCCTGCCGAAAGCGACGATGATCCCGGAACTCCGGCGCGGCGAAATGCAAACGCCGGCACGCGCCAATCCGCTCGGCGCCAAGGGCGTCGGCGAATCCGGCTGCATCGGTATTCCCGCTGCCGTCGTCAACGCCGCCATCGATGCGCTCGCGCCTTACGGCGTCACACAGCTCGACATGCCGCTTAGTCCGGAAACGGTCTGGCGCGCGCTCCAGAACTCGACATTCCCCCGCGCTACGTCACGCCCCACAACCCAACCAGGAGGACCGCGATGAAACTCGGACGGTTGCAAGCGTTCAACTTCAGCAAGTGGATCGACGAGCACCAGCATCTGCTCAAGCCGCCAGTCGGCAATCAGCAGGTGTGGGAAGACGCGGACCTGATGGTGACCGTCGTCGGTGGCCCAAACCAGCGCACGGACTATCACGACGACCCGATGGAAGAGTTCTTCTATCAGCTCAAGGGCGACATGGTGCTGAAGGTCTGCGACAACGGCAACTTCTACGACGTGCCGATCCGCGCCGGCGACATCTTCATGCTGCCGCCGCATGTGCGTCACTCGCCGCAACGGCCGCAGGAAGGGTCGGTCGGCCTCGTCGTCGAACCGAAGCGACCGGCCGGCAAAAAAGACGGATTCGAGTGGTACTGCTTCGCCTGCGACACGCTCGTGCACCGCGTCGAGGTGCAGCTCGAAAGCATCGTTCGCGACCTGCCGCCGCTCTACAACGCTTTCTACGCGGACGAGAAGGCCCGCACCTGTCCAAACTGCAAGACCATCCATCCCGGCAAGAAGCCACCGGACGGCTGGGTGACGCTGACCTGACAGCGGATAGATTTGAAAACAAAACGGCCGGTGCATCGCACCGGCCGTTTTTATTTGTCCTGACGAATGGACTATTCAGCCTGAATGCCGGCCTTCTCGATCATGTTCTTCTTGTAGGCGAGATCGTCCTTGATGAAAGCGGCGAACTCATCGGGCGTACTGCCGACGCCGGTATAACCCACACCGTCGATGAAGCGCTGCCTGAACTCCGGCTCGTTCAATACCTTTTTGATATCGGCCGAAATCTTGTTGAGAATCGCCAGGGGCGTCCCGGCCGGCGCAAACACGCCGAACCACGAGCGCGGGTCAGCATCGGGAAAACCCGCTTCCGCCAGGGTCGGAACATTCGGGAACGACGCGAGCCGCTGTTTCCGGCCGATCGCCAGCGCTTTCAGCTTGCCCGCCTCGGTGTACGCGCCGGTGGTCGCCGCGCCGCCCAGCGTCATCTGCACGTCATTGGCGAGCGTCGCGGTGATCGCCGGAGCAATACCGCGGAACGGCACCTGCTGAATGCGCGCGCCGGTCTTGGCACGGATCGTCTCGAACAGCAGGTTCGGCTGGCTGCCATTGCCGTAAGAGCCATAGTTGAGCTTGTCGGGATTGGCCTTGGCATAGGCCACCAGTTCCTGCAGCGAATTTGCCGGAACCGACGGGTGCACCACGACCATCTGATGCAGATCGATCAGTTGCGTCACCGGCGCCAGATCCTTGACCGGATCGTAGTTCATCTTCTTGAACAGGAACGGATTGCTGGTGATCGAGGAATCGCTGGTCAGAAGCAGCGTGTAGCCATCCGGCGCCGACCGAACGACAGTCTCGCCACCGATCATCGTCGCCGCACCGCCCTTGTTCTCGACGATGACGGTCTGATTCCAGATCTTGCCGAGCCTGTCGGTCAGCGCGCGCGCCAGACCATCGACCCCGCCGCCCGCGGGATACGGCACCACGATCTTGACGGCACGCGTCGGAAAATCCTGCGCCGCGACCGGCTGGGCCATCATGACCGCAGTGAACGCCGCCCCAATGGCGCCCAATAGCTTACGTCTGTTCATTGCATCCTCCCTTTCTGTACGCGATCGTTTGTGGCCGCGAGCACCTATGGCCTGTGGTCGAACACGACGGCGATGCCGCTTGCCTCTTCCGCAGGAACGACGATCCGGCCCTCGGCCTCATTGAACGGAACTTTCGCCTGCATCAGACGCCGGCGCTGCGTCGCCAGGTCCGGCGTGTTGAACGACACGGCGGCGATGCCCGGCACCGGCGGGAACAACGTGCCGGGCAGCATGTGCGCCATGCGCCGGCTGCTCCCGATCAGCAGCCGCGCGCCGAGTTCGAAACGGAAGACGGCGCAGTCATCGCCGTCCCATTGCGCGGCGGCGCCAACGTAGCGCGTGTATTTCTCGACAAAATGCTTGAGGTCGTCGGTGATGACGAAGGTATCGTTCAACCGATTGCAGCCATTGGCGTGGGCAATGTAACGCTGTTGATAGATATGTTGCGGCGTCAGATGCCGTGCCACCTGGATATAACCTTCCGGCGAATCCTCCGGCGCGAACTGCACGCGCTCGAACTTCGCGGTGCGCACGCCATCCGGCGTATCGATGTCGCGCTGAAGCGGGATCACGCCTGAAGTCTTGACCCCGCTTGCCACCAGCCGCCCGTCTGCCGCCTGCACATCCTCCGAATTGAAGCAGATGATGCAGCCGCCCTGATGGTGCTTGAGAAAATTCTCGATGCGCGGCGCGGGCGCAGCCGGGTCTTCGCTGGCGAGGATTTCGAGATAGTTGGTGGCGAACATCACGCAGCGGTTGCCGGAGTTCAGCTTTTGCACTGCTTCGCCCGGCTTCCATGCGCCAGAATGCGGCGAAAACGGCGTGAGCTGGAATCCCAGACGTTCGTAGCGTGACGTGGTGTCGCGCAGATCGCGAACCGCCATACCAACGTGATTGATGTTGTCGATATCCGGCACGATCATGTCCCTGTTACCATGCGCCACCACATCGCGGTGGCGGGGCTACGGCAAGCGGCCCATCCTTATTTATATATACTCCACACCTATAAATCGCAGAGTTGGATAAGAGCAGCACCGGCGTGCCGTTTCCCTGCACCACCGGGCAACCCGGCTTGCGCTCAAAGGCAAGACGCGGCGAAGTCCTCACGCTAGACGACAAGACCGGCCCAGATCGACCAAGGGACCGGCAGAAACGGACAAGGGAACAAGGATCATGGCGGAACGCCCCGGAGACATCGACAGCGTCAATCACGTCGGCGTCGCGGTGCGCGATCTTGACCGGGCCTCAGCCCTCTATGAAGCGCTCGGTTTCACGCTCAGCCCGCTCTCCGTGCATTTCGGCAGCACCAAGCCCGATCAGCCGCCGGAGCCGCTGGCGACCGGGAACCGCTGCGCGATCTTCCCGCACAACTACGTCGAGGTGCTCGGCATCGTGAATCCGGGCAAGCCTGACTGGAGCTGGGGTAAGTTTCTCGAGCGCTTCCAGGGCGGCCATATCATCTGCTTCGGCTGCAAGGATGCCGATGTGGTTCATGAACGTCTGAGCCATACCGACATCAAGACCTCCGACGTGGTGCTGCTGCAGCG
>JBQCFU010000008.1:0-2838 GCA_051958775.1 Pseudolabrys sp. | reverse complement strand
CTCGCCTTTTTCAACCCGACGGCGGAAAAGCTCGCGGCCGCGTTCTGGCCCGGTCCGCTGACCCTCGTTTTGCCGCGCCGTCCCGACGCCGGCCTGTCCGACCTCGCCTGCGCCGGGCTCGACAGCGTCGCGATCCGCGTGCCGGCGCATCCCGTCGCCCGCGCGCTGCTCGCCGCACTCGGCCGGCCGGTGGTCGCGCCCTCCGCCAACCGCTCCGGCCATGTCTCGCCGACTAGCGCCGCGCATGTGTTCGCCGATCTCGACGGCCGCATCGATCTGATCCTCGACGGCGGCACGACGCCGGTCGGCGTCGAGTCGAGCATCGTCTCCTGTCTGAGTGCTCCACAATGGCTGCGCCCCGGCGGCGCGCCGCGCGAGGCGGTGGAAGCCGTGCTCGGCGTGCCGCTCGCCGACCGGCCGCAGGCCGCGCATCACGGCGGCGACGCGCCGCTCGCGCCCGGCATGCTCGAATCCCATTACGCGCCGCGCGCCGGCATCCGCCTCGATGCGGTGAGCGTCGCCCCCGGTGAGGCGCTGCTCGCCTTCGGCTCCCATGTGCCGGCCGGCGCCAAGGCGACGCTCAATCTCTCGCTGCGCGGCGATCTCACCGAAGCGGCGGCCAATCTGTTCTCGCATCTGCGCGCGCTCGACGAGGCGGGCGCGACCACCATCGCGGTGATGCCGATTCCGCGCGAAGGACTTGGCGAAGCCATCAATGACCGGCTCGGGCGCGCCGCCGCGCCACGGCCTTAAGCATTCAAGCCCTCACAGGACAGCGTCATGAACATCCAGGCGAAAGCGGACGTGAAAAAACTATCGCCGGATCTCCTGGCGCGCTTCAGCGCCATCGTCGGCGAGAAATACGCGATTACCGATCCGGACACGCAGCATCCCTATCTGATCGAGATGCGCGACCTCTATCACGGGCATACCCCGGTGGTATTGCGGCCCGGCTCGGTCGATGAGGTGCGCAAGATCCTCACGCTCGCCAACGAGACGAAGACCGCGATCGTCCCGCAGGGCGGCAACACCGGCCTTGTCGGCGGGCAGATTCCGCATCACGGCGAGGTGGTGCTGTCGCTCAACCGCCTGACGAAAATCCGTGAAGTCGATCCGGTGTCGAACACTCTCACCGCCGACGCCGGCGTCACCTTGCAGCAGGTGCGCGAGGCCGCCGCCGCGGTCGACCGGCTTTATCCGCTGCTGTTGCCGTCGGAAGGCTCGTGCACGGTCGGCGGCAATCTCTCCACCAATGCCGGCGGCGTCACCGCCGTCGCCTGGGGCATCGCGCGTCAGCAGGTGGTCGGCCTCGAGGTGGTGCTCGCCGATGGGCGACTCCTGAACAATCTCAACAAGCTGAAGAAAGACAACACCGGCTACGACCTGAAAAATCTGTTCGTCGGTGCCGAAGGCACGCTCGGCGTCATCACCGGCGCGGTGCTACGCCTGTTGCCGCGGCCGCGCTCGACGGAAACCGCATTTGTCGGGCTCGCTACGCCGGAAGACGCGCTGAAGCTCCTCGGCATCGCGCTCGGCCACGCCGGCAGTAGCGTGACCAGCTACGAACTGATCGAGCGCATCGGCATCGACGGCGTGCTCAAGCATGTGGAAGGCAGCCGCGACCCGCTCACCGGCCGCCACAACTGGTATGTGTTGATCGAACTCTCGTCGCAGGCGGAAACCGGCCTACGCGACACGATGGAAGCAATCCTCGGCGACGGGCTCGAACGCGGCATCATCGAGGACGCGACAATTTCCGAAAGCGGCGCGCAGAGCAAGGCGTTCTGGTACATGCGCGAGATGTTCGCGGAGGTGCAGCGCCGCATCGGCGTATCGATCAAGCACGACATCTCCGTGCCGGTCGCGGCGGTGCCGGAATTCATCGCCCGCACACACGCGGCAACGCAGAAGGCGTTCCCCGGCTCGCGCCCCCTCGCCTTCGGCCATCTCGGCGACGGCAACCTGCATTACAACGTGATCCAGCCGGAAGGCATGGACAAGGAGACGTGGCTCGCGCGCTGGCACGACGTCAACAAGGTCGTGTTCGACATCGTGCTGTCGCTCAACGGCTCGATTTCGGCCGAGCATGGCGTCGGCGTGATGAAGCGCGATCTGCTGCCGTCGATCAAGGACAAGACCGCGATCGAAGTGATGCGCGCGATCAAGCACACGCTCGATCCGAACGGCATCCTCAATCCCGGCAAGGTGCTGTGAGCTTCACCAACGAACTCAATATTGCCCCAATCATCGACACCGAAGTCGATGCTGTCGTTGCGCTGTGGCAGCGCTGCGATCTGACGCGGCCGTGGAACGATGCGGCGGGCGACATCGCCCGGGCGCGCGGCAAGAGTAATTCAGACGTGCTGGTCGGCCATCTCGATAACGTCGTCACGGCCACGGTGATGGTCGGCCACGACGGCCATCGCGGCTGGGTCTATTACGTTGCCGTCGATCCAGACAGACGCCGCGGCGGCTATGGCCAGACCATGATGCGCGCGGCAGAGGACTGGCTGCGCCAGCGCGGCGTCGAAAAGATCATGCTGATGATGCGGCCGGAAAACGACAGCGTTCGTGATTTCTATCGCGCCGCCGGTTACGAGGAGCAGCCGCGGGTCGTGTTCGCGCGGTGGCTCGACGGCCGGCCGATGACGCCGTAGCGGCTAGAACAACGACATCTGCCCGTCGTCCGGGCGCGGAGCATCGGGCTTCTTGGCCTGCGCAGACTCGGGCTTTGCGACCATCACCCGCGGTTCGACCTGCTCGACATTGCGCGGATCGTCGTTGATCACGTTGTTGACCGCGTCCGACACCGGGAACAGTTCGAACTGTCCCTCCGGC
>JBQCFU010000007.1:0-2544 GCA_051958775.1 Pseudolabrys sp. | reverse complement strand
ATTGCATGTTTTGATTTTGATCAAGAAGCGTGCGTTTAAATGTCAGTATAGCTGACTTATCATCGAATCCTTTCGTGACTCACCCCTGAATCTATGCTTTCGCGTCCTCCCAAGTGGAGGGCACGATGGCTGCTGAGAATCCGATGTTGAAGTTCGTGGGGACGGGGCAGGCCTATCCCGAAAAGCGCGCGCCCGAAGTGCGTGCCGAGGACTTCGCCGAGATTACCAAGGCGTATCTCGCCGCCAAGGCCGAGGAGCAGGCCGGCCGCTGCTCGCAATGCGGCGTGCCGTACTGCTCGACCCACTGCCCGCTCCATAATCACATTCCGGACTGGCTGCGCCTCACCGCCGAAGGTCGCCTGCGCGAGGCGTACGAGCTCTCCGCCGCCACATCGACCATGCCGGAGATCTGCGGCCGCATCTGCCCGCAGGACCGGCTGTGCGAGGGCAATTGCGTCATCGAATTTTCCGGCCACGGCGCCGTCACCATCGGATCGATCGAGAAGTTCATCACCGACACCGCGTGGAAGGAAGGCTGGGTCGAGCCGATCACCCCGGTGCGCGATCGCTCGGGGCAATCCGTGGGCATCATCGGCGCCGGCCCGGCGGGGCTGACGGCGGCCGAATATCTGCGCGGCCACGGCTATGAGGTGCATGTCTACGACCGGCACGATCGCGCCGGCGGCCTGCTCGTCTACGGCATCCCCGGCTTCAAGCTGGAGAAGGAGGTCGTCACCCGCCGCTTCGAGCGGCTGCGCGACAGCGGCATCCGTTTCCACCTGAGCTTCGAGGTCGGCAAGGACGCCACGCTCGCCGAGTTGCGGCAGAAGCACGACGCGCTGCTGGTCGCCACCGGCGTCTACCGCGCGCGCGCCATCAAAGCCCCCGGCGTCGGTGCTGCTGGCGTGGTGAAGGCGCTCGACTACCTGATCGCATCCAACCGCGTCGGCTTCGGCGATGCCGTTCCCGATTTCGAGACCGGGGCGCTCAACGCCAAGGGCAAGAACGTCGTCGTGGTCGGCGGCGGCGATACCGCGATGGACTGCGTGCGGACCGCGATCCGCCAGGGTGCGAAATCGGTGAAGTGCCTCTACCGCCGCGACCGCGCCAACATGCCCGGCTCGCAGCGCGAGGTGGCGAACGCGGAGGAGGAAGGCGTCGAGTTCGTCTGGCTCTCCGCGCCGGACGCCTTCGACGGCGATCCCAAGGTAGCGGGCGTGCGCGCGTCCCGTATGCGGCTCGGCGCGCCGGACGCCTCGGGACGCCGCGCGCCGGAAGCCGATCCGGGCAGCGAATTCCGCCTCGACGCCGATCTCGTCATCCAGGCGCTCGGCTTCGATCCCGAGGATCTGCCACAGATGTTCGGCGCGCCGGAGCTGTCCGTCACCCGCTGGGGCACGCTGCGCGTCGACCACAAGACGATGCAGACCTCACTGCCGGGCGTGTTCGCGGCGGGCGACATCGTGCGCGGCGCCAGCCTCGTCGTCTGGGGCGTCCGCGACGGCCGCGATGTGTCGGAGCGGATGCACGCCTGGCTCAAGGACAAGGCGAAGGCTGCGAAGCCGGCCGAGACGGTGGCGGCGTGATGCGCCCGCTAATCTTGGCGGCGGCGTTAGTCGCAGCGCCCGTCTCTGCGCAGGCGCCGGTTCAGTCACAAACGGCTGCTGTCGAGCCCAATCCTCAATCGCTGCCCGCTGCACGTGATTTGCTTGCGGTGATGTTCCCGCCTGCACAGCGCGAGCAAATCTTTGAATCAGTCATGCACGCAATGATGACCAACTTCATTGCTGGAACGCGCCAAGGTAAAAACGCAGATCCTCGCGTAGAGGCGATCGTCGACAAGTTCACGGCCGCTGTGGAAAGCGATGGACGCAAAGTTCTCCAAGACGCGATGCCGGGGCTTTTTGAAGCATATGCTCGCGCATATGCGCGGCATTTTTCTCCGGACGAACTCGGCCAGATCGAGGTTTTCGCAAAGACACCGGCTGGCTCCAAATTCCTGCAGAGAAGCAATTTTATCTTATCCGATCCCGACGTCGCACGATGGCAGACGGACATATTTTCATCTCAGATGAAGCGCACGGCACCGATGGCCGAAAAGATGCAAGCCGAGATCGCCGCTCTCAAGAAATCTGAAGGCGCAAAACAATGACCAACGAATCCGAACGCCTCCGCCTCGCCGAGCACGGCATGTACCGCCCCGAATTCGAGGGCGATGCCTGCGGCGTCGGCCTCGTCGCCGCGACCGACGGCCAGCCCTCGCGCCGCGTCGTCTCGGCGGCGATCGATGCGCTGAAGGCGGTGTGGCACCGTGGCGCGGTCGATGCCGACGGCAAGACCGGCGACGGCGCCGGCATCAACGTCGAGCTGCCCGTCCACTTCTTCGACGATGCGCTCGAGAAGGGCGGGCACAAGCCGGGCGCCGGCCGCCTCGCGGTCGGCATGATCTTCCTGCCGCGCACCGATCTGGGCGCGCAGGAGGCCTGCCGCACCATCGTCGAGAGCGAGATCATCGATTTCGGCTACACCATCTACGGTTGGCGG
>JBQCFU010000006.1:0-7496 GCA_051958775.1 Pseudolabrys sp. | reverse complement strand
TGCTCCATGTCGGCCTGCCGACGAACTTCAAGGCGGCGACCTTCGCGAAAGACACGCACAACGAACTGCTTCGCGAACTGGAATCGGATATCGCCGATGTGACGCTCGATGGGCAGGACGTACCGGTCAAGCTGAAGATCCACGACTCGCTGTTCGTCCCGCTCGCCAAATGGTCGATGCTGCTCGCGGGGAATTACCGCTGCTTCACGTTGCAGCAGCCGCGGTCGATACGCGATGCGGTTCATGAAGATCTGACCCTTTCGAGGTCGATCTACGAGCACGTCGATGATGTGGCGCGACAGCTCGGCGCCGAGGCCGCCGATCAAGTGCCCTTTGAAAAATACGCAAAGGCGGCCGAAAGCCTGCTCAAGCCATCGTCGGCAGCACGCGCCGTCGCCGCCGGCGCCCCGTTCATCGAGCGGGTTGATCTGCTGGTGAAGATGATTTCGCACGGGCTCAGCATGCCCAATGCCGAGATTGATCGCACGGTCGAGATCGTCGATCGCAGGCTCAACGAGAAAATCGTGCTCGGCTGAACTGCGAACGGCTGCAGGTGCGGCCTGGAACCCGGCGATCTCGTCAACGTCACTGTCACCGGTTACACTCGCTCCATGCCGAGAGACATGGAGCCCCGGAAGTTTTTGCGGCATTTCCCTGCTGCCATCGCGCTTGCGGCTGCAGCACTTCTTTTGGCGCATGCGGGCGCTCATGCGCAGTTGCGAGGCCATGGCGGCCCGGTGCGCGCCTTGGCGATTTCGCCGGACGGCGCGAGTGCGATCTCCGGCAGCTTCGATAGTTCCGCCATACGCTGGTCGTTGGCGCGAAATGCAGCAGAACAGGTGCTGCGATTTCACGCCGACGCGGTCAATGCCGTCGCATTCCTGAACAACGATCGCGTTGCAACTGCAGGCGCCGATGGACGCATTGCACTGTGGAGCGCGGGCAAGCAGCAGCCGGATGCGGTGTTCGAGGGGCATGGCGCGCCGATCGCCGCACTCGCGGTGTCGCCCGATCGTTCGATGCTTGCAACCGCGTCATGGGATCGGACTGTTCGTCTTTGGATGACGGTGGGTGGCGCGGCTGGAGCTCTTGAAGGGCACACGCAGAACGTCAACGGCGTTTCGTTCACACCGGATGGCCGCGCGGTTGTCAGTGCGGGTTACGATTTGACGGTGCGGATCTGGCCGCTGGGTGGCGGCGGATCGCCGACCATTGTGACGTTGCCGTCACCGCTCAACGCGGTGAGCGTTGCACCGGACGGGGAGATCGCCGCCGCTGGCGCCGACGGAAAAATCTATTTTCTCACGAGCGCTGGAGTGCGTGCGGGCGAGATCCAGGCCGGATCGACCCCTGTTATTTCGATGGCGATGTCTAAGGATGGCGCGCTCATCGCGGCAGCCGGCATTCGTGGATCGGTCACGCTGGTTGATCGCAAGGAGCGAAAGATCACCCGCACACTGGTTGGTCCCGGATTGCCGGTATGGTCGGTAGCTTTCTTTCCCGACAATCGCACGCTGCTGACAGGCGGCGCGGACCACATGATCCGCCGCTGGGACGCGGTGACGGGCGACTCGATCGGACTTGCGGTTGCGGGTGTGCCGGAAGACCCGCTGGCTGCCTATGCAGGCGATCATGGTGCGGACGTGTTTCGCGCCTGCGTCGCCTGCCACACACTTTCTCCGAACGAGGGGTCGCGTGCCGGCCCGTCGCTGGCCGGAATCTTCGGCCGGAAGATCGCGAGCCTGCCCGGCTATAATTTTTCAGACGCCCTGAAGAAAATGAACATCGTCTGGACACCCGAGACGGTTGCGAAACTGTTCGAGGTCGGACCGATGACCTATACGCCCGGCACCAAGATGCCCGAGCAGCGGATCGGCTCTGCGGAGGACCGCAAGGCGCTGACGGATTTTCTCGCCAAAGCCACCAAGTAATGATGCGGCGGAAGTCCCGTCGCAGAAGACCGTCTAGGTCTCTGATTTCTCTTCGCGCTCGCGCAGATAGTCGTCGGTGGTCCGCGGCGGGGCGCGTTCGGGGATGCCCGAGAATGGATCGAACTTCTCTTCGCTCATGGCGATCACGCGGCAGTCCGCGCACATCCGCACGACGTCGAGCCGTTTGGCCGAGTTCCTGAACATCCAATGCTGGCCTTCGAGCTTGGCGACGACACGGTCGACGCTGCTCTTGACGCCAAATGCCGTGCCGCAGCGGACGCAAGTGGCGGGCTGTTCTTCCTTGATCAGACGGGTCCGTGCGGTGGCGGCGCGGAAATCGATCTGCGGCGTCAGGCTGATGACTTTCTCGGGGCACGTCGCGGCACATAGCCCGCATTGCACGCAGGCATCTTCGGAGAAACGCAGCGTGGGCTTGTCGGGATCGTCCGACAATGCGCCGGTCGGGCAGGACGAGACGCAGGACAGGCAGAGGGTGCACCCCTCGCCCTTCACCTCGATCGTGCCGAACGGTGCGCCCTGTGGAAGGGCAATGATATCGACCGGTGCGGGCGCGACACGATGCAGTTCGCGCAAAGCGAGCCGCATGATCTCGCGCTTGCCGCCGACCGGCATAAAGGTCGCCGGCTTTGTTGTGGTGATGGCCGGCGATATGGCGCGCAGTGTTTCGCCCAGCACATCGGGATCGTCGGTCTCGATGGTTGCAACGGCGCCGGCGTCAAAGCCGAGTCCGGTCAGGATCGGTTCGGCGAGCGCGATCGTCTTGTAGAGGCCGGCGAGATCATGGCGCGGCTTTGCGCGCACCAGAAACCGTATTCCCGAGGCGCCGTAGGCGAACACGGCGGCGATCGATTCGAGTCCGATTTGGGTGATTTCATTGACTGCCAGCGGAATGACATTATGCGGAAGGCCATTGCCAAAGCGCGCGAGCGCATCGATCAACGGGCCGCCATGGTCGTTGTCGTGCAGCAGGATCACGGCCTGCTCGCCGCCGGCCGCGCGATACGCGGAGAGCATAGTGCGCAGTTTGCGCAACAGCGCATCGGCAGGCGGCAGTGCGTAGGACGCCGCGCCGGTCGGGCATACGGCCGCGCATTGACCGCAGCCGGCGCACACTTCGGCATCGATGACAACATGATCGCCGGCGGGCGTGATCGCTCCGGTCGGGCAAAGGTCGAGGCAGCGATGGCAGCCGACGATCTTCGAGCGCGAATGCGCGCAGAGATTGGCGCTGAAATTCACATAGCGCGGCTTGTCGAAAGTGCCGGTCAGGTCACGCGCTTGCAGGACCGCGCGCAATACGGCAGCCGGGTCGCCAGGGTCGGCGCGGAGATAGCCATCGCGTAGCTCATGCGCCGAAAACAATGGCGTGCCGCCGCTCAGGTCGAGCACCAGATCGCAATGCGACGTTGTCCCGTCCCGCGGCGCGGCGAACACCATGACGTCACGGGACGATGGAAGCGGCGCGGCGAAATCATCGACCGTCAGTTCAAAGGCGCCGAGATGGCCCTTGGCCGCACGGACCGTGCCCTTGACGACGGGAAACTCGGTGACACGCGGTGGCGTCAGAGCACCGGGCTTACTGATGAGCACGGTGATGTCGAGATGCTCGGCAAGCAGCTTGCCGGCTTCGATCGCCCGCTCGTCGCGGCCGTATATTAATGTAACGCCGTTACTGGAGAGGCTGATCAGCGGATAATCCGCCACCGGCTCGGCAGCGGCCGCAAACAGCGCTGCCATCTTCGGCCCGGCCTTGTCGCCATCGGCCGACCATCCGGCGTTTTCGCGCACATTGACGAACGAGACCGCACCGGTCTGCTCGCCGGCTTCATCGGTGAACAGCGGGGATTCCTGGGTGCAGCCGACAGTAATGGGCCCGCCTTCCGCCAAAGCAGCGTGAAAGCGACTGATTTCGGAGCGGCACAGATGGTTGGCCGTCGCCACATCGGCGCCGTGGCAGCCGCGCCGTATCGCTTCGGCGTCGAGCGGCATCGTGTTCTCGCACGAACACGCCAGGATTTTTCGAGGTCGATCCGCCATGGTGTCGTTGTTCCAAAGGCGACCCGCACACCTTGGGCCGGTTGGCCAGGGAGCGGAGGGTGCGGTGGATTCGTTTAGACCCACCGCTGTCGATAGGTATAAGCTATATTATAACGACTACAAAGTATCCGCGGAGACCATCGGTGACATCGGCCGGCCGGACCCGTGAGCCATTTGCCCCGGTTCTCAGTCTCCCCCCGCCGTTCACGCTGGTGACGTTGCGGGAGATGGGCGATGCGTTCCAGCATGCCATCGACATTGCCGCCGAAGCCGGTGCCGGAACTCTGACCTATGTCGGCCGCTTCGATCTTGCCGAATTCGCGGTGGTGCTGGAGCCGGACGAGCCGTTGCGCAGTGCGCGCCGCGTGCTCTACGCCGGGATGACCGCGCTGACGGATGCGCTGCTGGCTTATGCGCCGCCCGAGAAAATGGTGACGATCGACTGGCCCGATGCGATCCGCATCGACGGCGGCCTCGTCGGCGGCGGGCGGCTCGCCTGGCCGAGGGCTGCACATGAAGATGAACCACCGGCCTGGATCGTCTTCGGCGCGATGATCCGCACTGTGTCGATGACCGGTGCGGAGCCGGGGGTTCATCCGCTCGCGTCGGCGCTGGAGCAGGAAGGGTTCGATGACGTCGGCGCAAAGCAGATCACGGAAAGTTTTGCGCGCCATCTGATGGTGGGCACCGACGCGTGGCAGACACAGGGCTTCGGTGAGGTCGCCAAGGAATATCTGCAGCGATTGCCGCGCGAGCGCGGCGTCAGCTCCCGGATCGATGACAACGGCGATCTCCTGATGCGCCGAACCGGCAAGGCCGATGTCGATCGCCGTAAATTGCTGCCCGCGCTGGCGGCGCCGTCGTGGTTCGATCCGGTCACGCGAGGGCCAAGACTTTGACCGACCGGAGCCTCAAGCTGCTGCGCACCATCGCGCTCGATCCATCGGATACGTTCGTGTTCGATCCGGTGGCGGAGCCGGGTGAGTGGGCAGTGTCCGGCGCGTTCCGATTCTGGGATCGTGATCCGTCGATCCTCGAAGGCAAGGCTCGCTCGGCGTTTCGCAGCGGATTTCTCGGTGTGCAGTCGTGGGGTTGGTCGACGCTGGTGCAGATCGTCGAAGCGTCTACGGGTGACCGTGTCGTCGTGGTCGAGCTTCTGGCGCAACAACTCGTCGACAAGCTCGGCGCGCCCGATCTGGCGACCGCACGCCAGGCGGCCGAGGATGAAATCGCGTTCGTGCAATCGTTGTGTGATCATCCGCGAGATACGCTGGTCGCTGTTCACCGCAGCACCGACAACGGCGAGATCCGCGAGGCATTCCGCACCTTGCAGCCGCGCACCGGCCCGAAGCCGTGGCGGGTCTTCTCGTTCAAGGATGCCGAAGACGAGGAGCAGCCTGCCGAACACGTCGATCTGGTGGGGATGATCGGCGGCGGGACGGAGCGAGAGAAGACATGAAGGACTTCTGGATTTCCTGCGGGCATCATTTGCTCGACCGCGCCGCCGGCGATGGTCTGGTCGTGACCGACGAATTCCTGAAAGCCTATTTCGTGCGCCCCGAGCTTGTGCCACCGGACGACGCCTGCACGGTCGAGCGCACGCTGCATGCCGCGTTGCTGGAAAATCCGCGCCACCCCGTCGATGCGGGCGAAATCGCGATGATCGCCGATGCCGACGCGCGGGAAAACTGGCAGTTCGTGCTGTCGTTCCGCGATCTGCTGCTGCGATATCCGACGCTGGAGGCTTCCTATCTGGCACTGATGCGCGGCGGGCCGGTTGCGCTGCCGCCGCTGTTCGTCAATCAACTGGCGCATGTGATTCTGCGCAACGCGCTCGATGGATGCGAGGATCCGCTGGTGCTGCGGGCGGCCGAGCTGTTCTTTCGGGTCCAGCGCGTCACGCTGCATGAGGGCTCGCTGCTCGTCGCCGACGAGGAGAAAATCGCCGGGACCAGCGCGACGCCGCTGTCCCCGCTGGTTTCGATGCTGGGTGTTCCGTCCGAAGCGCAGATCGATGTGCTGACCGATGAGAACGCGCAAAGTTACTGGGAGCGCAGCGACATGTTTGACATGGCGTTCGATCTCACCGGTGGCCGCGACGGGCTTCGCGCGTTGGCGAGTGCGATGACACGCTGGATTTCGCATCTCATGGCCATCGACGTGACGATCGAGCCGCTGACCGAACTGCAGGACGCAAAGTTCACCTGGTATGTCGGCCTCGATTCGGAAGCGACTGCGATCGGCGATCAGTTGTGGAACTCGGAGGCGCTGGACGATGCGCGTGCGGGACGTGTGGTCGGTCTGTTCCGGCTGACATTCCGCGACCTTGCGATCGTTGCGGAGGCAGTGCGCAATGAGCCGGTCTATCTCCTCTTGGCGATGACGCCGGACAAACTGCTGCGCATGAAGCCGCAAAACCTTTTGACCGGCCTTCCCGTTAAACAGTTGGAGGCCGTGAGTTGAGCGCAGCCGCACCCCTGCTCAGTATTTCGGTTGGCGTCGTGATCGAACGACGCAAAGCGGATTCGAAATGGGTGGACTTCATCTGGCGTCCGACCGCCGTCCTGCCGGGCCAACCCGACTTGAAACCGTGGACGGTGCTGCGCGAGGAAGCGGATACGACGGAATTTTACGTCGGCGGCGCGACGATGGAATTCTACCGCACCGAGACGGCGCATTATCGGGATAATCTCGCGACCGGAACTCCGGGTGTCTGGGTGGTGTTGAGCCCATCCAACGGCGATCATCCGTACACCGTCGAGGCGGTCACGGCTGATCCGGCGGAAGGCGAAGGTTTCACCGAAGCGGCAACCTATCTGATCGAGGAGGTGCCGATGCCGGAGGTGATCCGCGAAGCGGTGGAAGGCTTCGTCAGCGAGCACCATATCGAGCGGGAGTTCCAGAAGCGCAAACGCGGGCGCGCCGATCCTGAAGCACTGGCGCGTCGCGATCAGGGAAAGCGCGACGAATGAGTAACAACGAGGACTTCCTGAGCCGATGGTCGCGCCGCAAGCGCGCGGCGGCGGAGTCCGCGTTGCCGCCGGAGGGCGCTCCGGAAGTGCTGCCATCGCCAGTCGAGGTATCCGCGGGCTTAAACGAGACCGGTCAAGCCATCGAGAAAAGCGAGAAAGAAGAAGAGTTCGATCTCGCCAGCCTGCCGCCGATCGATTCGATCGTTGAGGGCACCGACATTTCTGCATTCCTGAAACAGGGCGTGCCGCTTGATCTGACACGCGCGGCGCTACGTCGTGCATGGGTGACCGACCCGGTCATTCGTGACTTTGTCGGGCTCGCCGAGAATGCGTGGGACTTCAACGATCCGACCGCGATGCCGGGTTTCGGTCCGCTCGACCAGTCGCCGGAGGAGGTGCGCCAGATGCTGGCGCAAGTGTTGGGGGAGGTGCGCCGTAACACTGAAACGGCGCTATTGCCGGACGAGCCGGCTTCGATTGCTCCTCCAAAAAGTTCCGAAGCGATGGCGCGCGCGCGTGTTGCCGACGATACGGC
>JBQCFU010000005.1:0-3137 GCA_051958775.1 Pseudolabrys sp. | reverse complement strand
AGGCGGTCGGCCGCAAGGACGACGGCCGCTGCCTCGACCTCCTGCGCCGGGTCGGTGTCGGTGATTTTGCCGCGAGCTATCCGTGGCAGCTCTCCGGCGGTATGCGCAAGCGCGTGCAGTTGGCGCGGCTGCTGGCGCAAGAGCCTGACGTCCTGCTGATGGACGAGCCGTTCGGCGCGCTCGACGCGCAGACCAAGCTGCTGATGCAGGAAGAACTGCTGCGCCTGTGGGAATCGACCAAGCTTACGGTCCTGTTTGTGACGCACGATCTCTCCGAGGCGATCAGCCTGTCGGATCGGGTGCTGCTGTTCAGCGCGCGGCCCGGCCGCATCAAGGAGCAGTATGACGTGCCGCTCGATCGCCCGCGTCAGATCGAGGAGATCGTCAGCGATCCGCACTACAACGAATTGTTCGTCCGCATCTGGCGGAGCCTTCGCGAGGAGATCAGGCTGTCATGAGCCGGACCTTGTCGCTCAATCTCATCCGTCTCGCCGTTGTCGCGGTGTTCCTCGCTCTGTGGGAGGGCGTGGCCCATCTCGGCCTGACGCAGGATTTCGTGCTGAGCCGCCCGTCGCGCGTGTTCCTGTGGCTGGAGCAGGCCGTTGTCAGCGAATTCTTCTGGATCAATGTGGGCGTCACGCTGCGTGAGACACTGCTCGGCCTGCTGATCGGTGCGATCCTCGGCGTCGCATCCGGATTCGCACTGGCGCACTGGCGCCGTTCGTTCGAAGTGCTCGAGCCGTTCATCATGGCGCTGTACAGCCTGCCGCGCGTGGCGTTGGCGCCGCTGTTTCTGGTCTGGTTCGGGATCGGCGAGGGATCGAAGGTCGCGCTGGCGGCATCGCTCGTCTATTTCGTGATGCTGCTCAACACCTATACCGGTGTGCGTGAGATCGACCCCAATCTGGTCAATGCCGCGCGCACCATGGGCGCGTCGAAGAGCTTCATCACGCGGCGCATTCAGCTTCCGGCGGCGATGACCTTCATCTTCGCCGGCTTGCGCGTCAGCATCGGTCTGGCGCTGATCGGCACCATCGTCGGCGAAATGATCGCTGGCCGCTTCGGCCTGGGGCAGATGATCGCGCGTGCCGCCAACATGTTCGACACCGCGCAGGTGTTCGGCATCATCATCGTACTCGCAGTGCTCGCCGTCGTCCTCAACGAGGTGATGAAGCTCATCGAGCGCCGCGTGATGCGCTGGCAGCCGCAGTCGAAGAGGGTGTGATGCAGCCCGTGTATGTGTGCGGCGTCGGGATGAACCGGTTCGGCAAATATCCGGACCGGACCTTGAAGGATCTCGCCGGCGGTCCGATCGCCGATGCGCTGGCGGATGCCGGGGTTCAGGCAAAGGATATCCAGGCGGCGTTCGTCGCCAACTCGATGGCCGGCATCGTCACCGGTCAGGAAGCGATCCGTGGCCAGACCATTCTGCCGGCGCACGGCATTTCCGGTCTGCCGATCGTCAATGTGGAAAATGCCTGTGCGAGCGGTTCGACCGCGCTGCATCAGGCGGTGACCGCTGTCCTTGCCGGGCTTTACGACATCGTCCTCGTTCTCGGCGTCGAGAAACTGTTTCACACCGATCGTTCGGTTTCTTATCGGGCGCTGTCGTCGGCCACCGATCTCGCTGAAAGCGCCGCGGGCGGCGGCTCCAGCGTATTTCTCGAAGAGTCCAATCGCCGGCTGGCGAAATATATGGAGCGCGCCGGCGCGACCATCGCCCATGTGGCGAAGATCGCGGAGAAAAGTCATCGCAACGGTGCGCGCAATCCGCTGGCGCAGTATCGCGAGGTCTACACCGCAGACGAAATCATGGCGTCTCCAGTGGTGACGGCGCCGCTGACGCGGCTGATGTGCTCGCCGATCGGCGACGGCGCGGCAGCGCTCGTTGTCTGCTCGCAGGCTGCCGCCCGACGGCTCGGCCGCGATCAGGTAAGGATCGCCGCCTCGGTGCTGCGCTCGGCGACGGGCCAGAGCGACGCGAGCGCGGGTATCGCCGAGCGCTCGGTTGTTGCTGCTTATGAGATGGCGGGTGTCGGTCCCGGCGATCTCGATGTGGTCGAGTTGCACGACACGACCGCCGCAAGCGAGTTGATGCTCTATGAACGGCTCGGGCTTTGCGCCGCCGGTGGCGCGCCGGCGCTGGTGGATAGCGGTGCGACCGAGATCGGTGGACGCATCCCGGTCAATCCAAGTGGCGGACTTATTTCACGCGGCCATCCGGTCGGCGCGACCGGCGTTGCGCAGATTTGCGAACTGACCTGGCAACTGCGCGGTGCGGCCGATGGCCGGCAGGTCGCCGGCGCACGCGTGGCGCTGGCGCATAACGCCGGCGGCACAGTGCTCGGTGAGCCGGCAGCCTTGTGCGTTCACATCCTGACCGGCGAGCGCGCGGCATGATCGCGCGCCGTTCCTCCATCCATTCCGTTTTTTGAAATCGATCTGTTCGTCAGAAAGGCTCGACTCATGTTGCACTCCCTCACGCCCGCCCAGATCGCCATTCGCGACAAGGCGGCCGGTGCCGCCAAGCACATCGCCAAGACCATCGATGCGATCGACAAGCAGACCGGCCATTCCAAGGAATGGTGGGATGCGCTGCATGCAATGGAGCATGCGGGCCTGCTGCGGCTCTATATCCCGAAGGAGCAAGGCGGCGAGGGCTGCGACATCCTCTCGCTGGTGCTGGCGCAGGAAGAGATGGGCAAGGTCGATGGCGGCTTTTCCAATATCATTTCGCACGAAGCCTGCGCCTATGTGATCTTCACGAACCTCCCGGACAAGAAGCTGCGCGATCATTGCCTCAAGCGCATGTCCGAAGGCGCGCTGACCTGTATCGCCATCACCGAGCCGGACACCGGTACCGATCTCGCCGGGATGAAGACGGAAGCGCGTCGTGACGGCGATAGCTGGGTGATCTCCGGCCACAAGCGCGTCGCGTCGCTGGCCGCGGTCGCCGGCATGTATCTCGTCTTCGCGATCACCGATCGTTCCAAGGGTACGCGCGGCATCTCCGCGTTCCTCGTCGATCAGGGCACGCCGGGTCTGTCGGTCGGCGAAGTGGATGAACTGTTGGGCTATCGGCAATTGCCGCCTGCCGACGTGCATCTCAAGGACGTGCGGATTCCGGCGTCGCAGCT
>JBQCFU010000004.1:0-2708 GCA_051958775.1 Pseudolabrys sp. | reverse complement strand
GCCGCGGCTATCTGGTGGTGGATCGTCAGGGCGTGCGCGTGCTGCGCGATCCGTACTCCGCCAAGCCCTATGTGCTGTTCTACACGACGAAGCGCGTCGGCGGTGGCGTGCAGGACTTCGATGCGATCAAGCTGATGAAGTTCGCGGCGAGCTGACGCTCGCCTCATCCTGAGGAGCGCGAAGCGCCTTTCGAAGGATGAAGCATTTGAAGGCGGCGGGACGTTCCCGCCGCCTTTTCTTTTGCGGGGCGGTGACGATGCACACGGATGTTCTGCGCTCGCGCGCGCTGCGGCTGAAATGGCATGTGGCGGCGCTGCGGTTTGAGATTGCGATGCTGCGGCACGCGCAGATGCTGCGCTAGGCCGGCTTCCGCCCCGACCAGGCCCGCGACGAGCACGGGCGTTGGGTGGATGAGAATGGGCAACGCCGGCGGACGGATTGTCGAGGTGGAGCCAGGGCAGGCGGCGCGGCTGTTTGAAGCGCAAAGCCGGGCGGAGGATGCGACGGCGCGTGTCCGGGAACTGGATGCCAACTGGCGACCGACGCCGAGTGCGTATGAAAGCGTCGAGGGACTGATCCGCGATTATGATGCGCAGGCTCAGGAGGCGCAGGGCCGTGCCAGTGAACTTGCGAGAATCGGAATTGGTCCAGGTCCTTTTGCCGGAGATTCGATCCCAGCCCGCAGCCCCGAGCGCGATTTTACCGCTGCTGAACGACGCGAAATAAACAGGATAGGGTCTGAAACAGGTTGCCATACTTGCGGTACGAAAGACCCTGGAACGCTGAGGGGAAATTTCGTTGCGGATCACCAAGCGCCTAACGCATTAAACTCAGATATGCGATCACAACGGCTTTACCCCCAGTGTCGTTCTTGCAGCAATAGCCAGGGGTGGCATGTTAAGAATTTGAAGAGGTAACATGCAGCGCACAATTAAAATCAACCCTGTAAACTCTCTGTTGTTTTTATCGAGCGAACATGGCTGGGAGCCGCCACTTCCGACCCGCGAGGCGTTGCTCAGTGGGCAGCAGGTATTCGCGACTTCGTCGTGCATCGGTGTTACTTGCTTCCCGGAACAGGACGGGCCGACGGAAGTGGTGATCGACGACGGGACCATCGTTAATCCCGTTGGTAAGCTTGCGTTCGATGGCTTTTTGGACGTGCCAGATCGTATTCTGGTGCTGTCGACTGCCGAGAACGAGGTACTTTTGTCGTTCCCGTTGCAAACGCGGCGTGTCCGGGTTCGGATCTGGACGAGCCACCCCCGCTGGCCGGAAAAACTGACGATTGGGTTAGGGTGACTGACGTTCGTCGGTGGGGATCTTGTCTGAAAGATCGCTGACGATACTGAAATGCGCTCATCGTCGATAAGGATTTTGATCGTCGGATTGAAACGGAGCCATTGATGCACGCTCCCGATGCCTTTCGTGAATTTGCCTATTATTTCTTTCGCGACATTGCCGATGCTGGCGCGACGCTTGACCAGTTGATCATCTTCGCCGGGCTTCGTCTCGACGAGGACAAACGACAGGCCATTGGCGTCTTTCTGGATCAAGTGATGTTAGCTTCGTATCCGGACAAGGAACTGGAAACGATATGGTCCGATAGCGGCGCGGAGATCGTTCCCGGCGATAGCGGTATTCGGGTCTTTCTCGAGCGGGTTCGCGATCTCATCCGGCGTGATCTCGACGCGCTTGTAGGTCTCGATCGATCCGAGTTCGACCGCGAGAGGGACGAGCAAGAGCGAGTGTTTTCGATCTTGTACGACCATGCGCTGCGGTATCTCAGCGAATTCGGGCGTGACGATTGGAGTGGCGGGGATTTCCGGCTTCTTGAGGACAATTACGGCCCTCAGCAGCACAAGCTCCATATCTACAATTATCGGATGCTGGCGCCTGCCATCATTCGCGGGCTTCAGACTTTATTGGAGGAGCATCCGGATTGGGCCTGGGTCGTTGTCGTTTTGCCGCACGGCGTTCCGGACGGTTGGCCCGAGATGGGGCTGATCGTGTGCAAGCACGAAATCACCGACGGATTGAAGCGCGAGCTGTTCCCAGAGGAGTTTCAGTCGCTGAAATATGAAGGCGCACGGCCGGGGACAGACCGCGATTGAACCAAATGAAAAAGCCCTCTCCGCGAGGAGAGGGCTTTGCTTTTAGAAGAATGTCTGGCGCCGATCAGCGCACGAGCGGCGCCGGATCGACCCGCAGCGCGGTGACGTTGCTCGGCGCGGTGGCCGGTGCAGCGGCGAGCGTCGCCATGCTGGCGCCGGGCGCATCGACCGGCTTGTCCAGTTTGCGCGAGACGCCTTCGAACTGCGCATCCTGCTCGATCATCAGCGAGCGCGAGAAGATTTCGCCGTCGACTTTGGCGGTCTTCTGCAGCTTCACCGTGGTCGAATGGATATTGCCGTTGAACGTGCCCTGAATGACGGTGTCCTGGGCGATCACCTTGCCTTCGACGCGGGCGCCTTCGCAGACGACGAGCTGCGCCGCCTGGATGTCGCCGACGACGCGGCCGTGGATCTGCACGCTGCCAGTCGACACGATATTGCCGGTGATCTGCATGCCGCGGCCGAGCACCGAGGGCTGCTCGGCGACGCGGTCGACGCCACGCGCCGTGGTTTGTTCGGCAACCGCGGCAGTCGGGGTGGCGGCGGACTTGGTCTCGGACTTGAAGAAGCTGCTCACGGGGGTCGTCTCCTGTGCTC
>JBQCFU010000003.1:0-2708 GCA_051958775.1 Pseudolabrys sp. | reverse complement strand
CTGCAGCCGTCGTCAAAAAGTTGCGCATGGTTCACTCTCCACGCTGATCATTTCAACATCGCGCCCGTGACTCACAACGCCGGACGCCGTCGTTGGTTTCCTCCGGTTCCCGCGCCGTGCCCTATTCCCACCAGCACTGCTGACGCGGGACGATCACCGTGCCGCTCGGTCGGAACTCCTGGGCCAGCCAGGCACGGCATTGCCGCACCGCATTCGGCCCAAGCACGGTGCGGCGCGGCCGCACGGTGATCCGGGTCCGCCGCTGCGCCGATAGGTCGGTCGCTCCTGCACGCGATAGCCCGGCCTGATCGCGCGGCGCAGCCGTCGCGGGCAGCACCGTCAGCAGCAGCAGCAGAATGCCGGCAGCCACGGCGCTCGCTTTGCCCATCTTGCTCGTCATGATCATCCCAGCCCCAGCGTCCCCTACAATTTCGGGCGCAAAATCGCGTGCCGCCACGGCTGCGTCAATCATTCATCGCCACCACCACGCCCGTCGTCTTGGTTCCTTGCGCCGCCTCGCCTACAACCGCCGGATGACCGAAGCGCCCGCCGACCAACCGTTACACTGGCATGGCACCAAGGCCCCGTCGCTCGATGACTTCGAGCGGCTGGCGGACGCGGCCTTCCGCACTTTGCCGGAGACGTTCCGCGCGCTGTGCGCCGGCGTCATCATCCGCGTCGACGATTTCCCGACCGACGAGGTGCTCGACACCATGCGGGCACAGAGCGAGTTCGACCTGCTCGGGCTGTTCCAGGGCATCGGCCTACCGTTTCGCTCCGAGTTCGATCCGCCGCCGATGCCGAACATGGTCTGGCTGTATCGCCGGCCGATCCTCGATTACTGGGCCGACCACGACGAGACGCTCGGCGACATCATCACCCACGTTCTGGTGCACGAGATCGGCCACCATTTCGGCCTGTCGGACGACGACATGTATGGAATCGAGCGCGCCGCAGCCGAAGCCGCGGGCGAGATCAGCGGTCCCTGAGGGACGATCAGTTGCTGCAGTCGAAGCGGCTCGGGTGCAGGTTCACCGGCAGCGGCGTCGAGGAATAGGAGGCATAGCGCGACGTGCGCCGCGTCTCGGTCCGGAATGCCGAACGGGTGCAGCTTCCACCAGCGGTGCGGACCACCGAGGCACATTGCTGATACGACGAGAAGGCGCACATGGACGTGCCGCCGGCCTGACGGCACCAGGTCTCGGCCTGTGCGGCGGAGAAGCCCGCGGTCGCAGCCAGCAGGGCCGCCGCACCGGCGATCGTTACAATTTTACGCATATCACGCGTCCCGTTCCGCATCGCTTTCGATGCCATAGCGGCTTGACCGGCCCGCCTTAACCACTATGAAACAGGACAAAGCCCATCGGGTTCAAGGGAAAAAGGCCTCCGTTATGCAAAAATTTACCGTACTGGAAGGCGTCGCCGCACCCCTGCGGGTGGTCAATGTCGATACCGACATGATCATTCCGAAGCAGTATCTGAAAACGATCAAGCGCAGCGGCCTCGGCAAGGGCCTGTTCTCCGAGCAGCGCTACAATGACGACGGCAGCGAAAACCCGGATTTCGTGCTGAACAAGCCTGCTTATCGCAACACCAAAATTTTGGTGGCCGGCGACAACTTCGGCTGCGGCTCGTCGCGCGAACACGCGCCGTGGGCACTCGCCGACTTCGGCATCCGCTGCGTCATCTCCACCGCATTCGGCGATATTTTTTATAACAATTGTTTCAAGAACGGCATGCTGCCGATCCGTGTCTCGCCGGAAGATCTTGAGAAGCTGTTCGACGATGCCGATCGCGGCTCCAACGCAACGCTGACCGTCGATCTCGAGAAGCAGGAAATCCGCGGACCGGATGGCGGCGTGGTCAAGTTCGACATCGATCCGCATCGCAAGCACTGCCTGATCGAAGGGCTCGATGACATCGGCCTCACCAAGGAAAAGCAGCCGAAGATCGACGGCTACGAACAGAAGCTGCACGCCGAGCGGCCGTGGCTCTGACCGAAACATGGCTCTGACCGGAGCGCGGCACTGATGCAGGTGCGCTAACGATCGATACGACCATGGCCGGCGTTTTACGCCGGCCATCTTTTTTCAAGCTGCGACGACGGCCGGGGTGAACGTTTTCGGCGCAGCGATCTTGTCGAACTGAACGCTTCGAAGTGAACTCTTTGAAGGTGCCTTGCCGATCAGGCATCAGGTGTCGCCGCATGATCTCCCCGCTCTCCGTCGACTTCCCCCGGCGTCTGCGCGCTTTGGTACGCGCACGCGAGCTCAGCCTCGTCGTGCTGGCGGCGCTGGTCGGTGCCGCTGCCGGGCTGACGGTGGCGGCCATGGGCGTGGTGGTCGATCTGATGCACGCCACATTGTTCGCGCTACCGCCGGAAGCGCGCCTCTCCGGAGCGCGCGCCATCGAACCGATCCGCGCGCTGGTGCCACTGATCGGCGGCATCCTGTTCGGATTGTCGCTCGCGCTGCTGGCGCGCTGGCGGCCGGGCGGCGAGGTCGACCCGATCGAAGCCAATGCGCTGCATGGCGGGCGCATGTCGTTTCGCGGCAGCCTGATCGTCGCCTGTCAGACCATGTGGTCGAGCGGCGTCGGCGCTTCGGTGGGACTTGAAGCCGGCTACACGCAGCTTGCGAGCGGCATCGCCTCGAATATCGGACGACGTCTGCGATTACGCCGTCCCGATCTGCGTCTGATGGTCGGCT
>JBQCFU010000002.1:0-4555 GCA_051958775.1 Pseudolabrys sp. | reverse complement strand
TTCGGCATCGCGCGGCAGCACATTGCCGAGATTGTTGCCGCGGCGCGTGGCGATGGTTTTTTCACCGCTGGCATCAATCAGGATCAGCGACACCGAGGCGGTGGTTTTGTCGACACGCACCACGTGCGAGCAGTCGATGCCTTCCTGAGTGAGATTGCGCACGATCTGTGTGCTTGTGGGATCATCCACTGCGCCAAGCGGTCCGGCAAACGCTGCACGCCCGCCAAGCCGGGCAATGGCCACCGCGGCATTGGCGGCGCAGCCGCCGCCGACCGTGACGTAATCGGAAGCCGATACCTTGGTGCCGGGCGCGGGAAAGTGGTCGACCCGCATCAGGACGTCCTCGACGGCAATGCCGGCGCAGAGGATTGTTGGTCGGCGCTTTGACGAACTAGTCAAAGACGGAGGCTCCGCGTTCAACCCAGCCTCGGATGATATGGTAGGCGATTGCAACCGGAGGCGGGCAGGTCAGTCCTTGGGGGTGCTGGCGCACCAGCATCGCCGCGCATTCCTCGCGCGAGAACCAGCGCGCGTCTTCGAGTTCTGACCTGTCGACGGTGATCTCCGATGACAGCGCCTGCGCGTAGCAGCCGATCATCAGCGACATCGGGAAAGGCCAGGGCTGCGACGCGAGATAAACGACGTCGCCGCAGCGGATGCCGGATTCCTCCAGCGTCTCGCGCCGAACCGCATCCTCGAAGCTTTCGCCCGGCTCGACGAATCCGGCGAGACATGACCACATGGTCGGCGCGAAGCGCCCCGAGCGGCCGAGCAGGCAGCGGTCGCCATCGACAGCCAGCATGATCGCGACCGGATCGGTGCGCGGGAAATGCTCGCGCTTGCAGGCGGGGCATTCACGCTTCCATCCGGCCTGGGTCACGTGTGTCGACGCGCCGCAATTGGCGCAGAACCGATGTGCCGCGTGCCAGTGCAGCATCGCTTTCGCTTCGGCGATCGGCGGCAGATGGTCGGCTGCGACCATTCCTTGCACCGCTATCGAGCGCAGATCGGTGACGAACAGATCGTCGCGTTCTTTGAGCGCATCAGCCTGCTGCGCCGGCAGGCCGAAGCCGAACCGTGCCGCGCCATCATGCAGGCCGAGAAAAATGATCTCGCTGACCGGACCGAGCGCATGCACGTCCGGCGGCGTGAACTGCGGATCGAGTGTGTCGCCGCGCCGCTGCAGCACTACCATCTCGCCGGCGACGACATAAGCGCGGGTGGTCGGCGCCGCGAGCAGGGCGGCCAGATGTCCGTGATTGCCGCGCAGCTCCGCAGCGCGTGTGACCGCGCTGTTGGTATAGCCGAGACGGGCGGGGGGACCGAGATCGAAGGGAGGCGACATGAAATTGCGAAACACCAGAACGACGCCCGATCCGAGTTGAAACGGACTATGGGCCTAGGTCAACTCGCCGCAGCGGACAAAGTGCCGTCAGCCCCGGCTTATCAACCAAGCGCCATCAACCGTTTCATCTTGCCGACAAAATCCGCCAGCGCCGCGTCGGTATAGGGCTTGGCCGGGACGACGCCCCAGACCGGCTTCGGCCAGGCGGCGTCGGTGCTGAACCGGGCGATCACGTGGACATGCAGTTGCGGCACCGTATTGCCCAATGCGGCCACGTTCAGCTTGGTGCAGCGGGTCATTTCCTTGAGCGCGCGCCCCGTCTGCGCCGATTCCACCGCGAGCTGGGCCTGGTCCGCATCGGTGAGGTCGATGACGTCGCGTACGCCCGGGCGGCGCGGGACCAGCACCAGCCAGGGGTAGTTGGCGTCGCGCAGCGCCAGCAGCCGGCACAGCGGCAGATCGCCGACCGGCACCGAATCGGCGTCCAATTGGGGGTGCAAGGTCCAGCCGTTTGCATCGGTCATCATCGGAATCCTCAGGGGGCGCGGGAACCTAGCAGAACCCGACCAGGATAGGGTCGGATGACTTGCATTGCCCGGCCAATACGCTGATATAGGGCCCGGGAGGTTGGCGGTGGACGAACCACTCGCCAACCGGGTCAGGTCCGGAAGGAAGCAGCCCTAACGAGCCCCGGTTCGGGTCGCTCGTCAGCCTCCCACCCTTTTCACAGACCGCGTCTTCCGGGTCCGCGCGGGAGCGCGGAATCCGGATGGCAGGATGAGCAAGGCCGGAACGCCCGCCGATCAGACCGGCATTCAGGCCGACGTGGCGCCTGCGGGCGAATACCGCGTTCTGGCGCGCAAATACCGCCCGGCGAGCTTCGACGACTTGATCGGCCAGGATGCGATGGTCCGCACCCTCTCGAATGCGTTCGAGAGCGGCCGTATTCCGCAGGCCTGGATTCTCACCGGCGTGCGCGGGGTCGGCAATACCACCACCGCGCGCAACATCGCCCGCGCCCTCAACTAAGTATTGCCGGACGGCTCGGTCACGGGGCCGCCCAACCCCATGCCGGTGCTTGGCGTCCACGATCAGGCGATCATGGAGAGCCGGCACATCGACGTGCTGGAGATGGACGCGGCGTCGCATAACGGCGTCGACGACGTGCGTCAGATCAACGATGCGATCCGCTATGCGCCGGTGTCCGCGCGCTACAAGGTCTACATCCTCGACGAAGTGCACATGCTCTCCGGCGCAGCGTTCAACGCGCTGTTGAAGACGCTGGAGGAGCCGCCGCCGCACGCCAAATTCGTATTCGCGACCACCGAGATCCGCAAAGTGCCGGTGACGGTGCTGTCGCGCTGCCAGCGGTTCGACCTGCGCCGCGTCGACGGCGCTGTGCTGGTGAAGCATCTCGAAGGCATCGCACAGAAAGAGAATGTCGAGGCCGAACAGGCGGCGCTGGCGCTCATCGCGCGCGCGGCCGAGGGCTCGGTACGTGATTCACTCTCGCTGCTCGATCAGGCGATTGCGCATGCGGCAGGCCCGGTGCGCGCCGAAGACGTGCGGCAGATGCTCGGCCTCGCTGACCGCGTCCGGGTCGTCGATCTGTTCGAGGCGCTGATGCGCGGGGACACCGCCGCGGCGCTGACCGAGCTGCGCGAGCAATACGATATCGGCGCCGATCCGGCGGTGGTGCTCACCGATCTCGCCGATTTCACTCACTTTGTGACGCGGGTGAAAGTGACGCCCGCGGTCGCCGACGACGTGTCGCTGTCGGAAGCCGAGCGCGTGCGCGGTCGGGAGTTCGCGTCGAAACTGTCGATGCGTGTTCTCTCCCGCACCTGGCAGATGCTGCTCAAGGGCATCGCCGAGACGCAGAGTGCAGCGAAGCCGGTGGTCGCCGCCGAGATGGTGCTGGCGCGGCTCGCTTATGCGGCCGATTTGCCGACGCCCGATGAGGTGATCCGCTCGCTAGGGAGCGGCGGCGAATCGTCGGCCGGCGCGGCACCTGCGACGTCCGGGCGTTCGGTTGCGCCGTCGAACGGCGGCGCCGGTGGCATGGCGTCGTCCTACGCATCCACCGCCGTGCCGCGTTACGATGCACCGCGCGGCGCACCACGGGCGGTTCTGGCACAGCCCGCCGCCGATCCGATCCATCAGTCCGCGCCGGCAGCGCCGACGGTCGCTGTCCCGAGTTTCGACGCGCTGATCGCGCTCGCCGCCGACAAGCGTGACATCACCACCAAGCTCGCGCTCGAGCGCGACATGCGCCTTGTCCGGTTCGAGGACGGCCGGCTTGAGATCGCGCTGGAGCGCAGCGCCAACCGTTCGCTGATTACCGATCTGCAGAAGAAACTGCCCGAATGGACCGGCCGGCGCTGGATGGTGATCGTTTCGTCCGAGCAGGGCGAGCCGACGCGCCATCAGCAGGCGCGCGAGCGCGAGGTGGAATTGAAACGCGGCGTTCGCAGCGATCCGCTGGTGCAGGCGGTGCTGGAACGTTTCCCCGGTGCGGAAATTGTCGGCGTGATGGCGCCGGCATTGCACGCGCCCATGGCCGATGCCGTGGAGCCGGCGCCCGACGACAATAACGAGGATACCGATGGCTGATTTTCTCGGCATGATGAAACAGGCGGCGCAACTGCAGTCGAAAGTGCAGGAGCTTCAGGCCGAGCTTGAGAACGTCCATGTCGAGGGCGCGTCCGGCGGTGGCCTCGTTACCGTGACGCTCAACGCCAAGGGCGACATGAAGGCGATGAAGATCGATCCGTCGCTGATGAAGTCCGAGGAAGCGGAAATCCTCGAAGACCTGATCGTCACCGCGCATGCCGACGCGCGCCGCAAGGCGGAGACGGAGATGCAGGAGCGCATGAAGGCATTGACCGGCGGCCTGCCGCTGCCGCCCGGCCTCAAGCTGTTCTGAGCGGAAGCGGTTCGTACCGATGTCACGCGCGGTTGCCGGGCCGGAGATCGAACGGCTCATCCAGTTGCTGGCGCGCTTGCCCGGCCTTGGGCCGCGTTCGGCGCGGCGTGCGGCGCTGCATCTGATCAAGAAGCGCGAAGCGCTGATGGCGCCGCTCACGGCGGCGCTACAGACGGCGATGGAGCAGATCGTCGTCTGCAAGACCTGCGGCAATATCGACACCCGCGATCCCTGCACGGTCTGCATCGATCCGCGCCGCGATCCGTCGATCATCGTCGTCGTTG
>JBQCFU010000001.1:0-3124 GCA_051958775.1 Pseudolabrys sp. | reverse complement strand
GCGGCACCGCCTAACGAAACTTAATCCGCTGTCAACGCATTTCCTTGATGAACGGCCGCGCGAGAGCAGCAGGCTGAACCGAACGTCGCATCGTGACCAGCACGGCGATGGTGAGCAGATACGGCAGCATGGCGAGAAACTGGAAGGGAATCTCCACATCCAGCACCTGAAGCCGGAACTGGAGCGCCTCGGCGATACCGAACAGAATCGCTGCCAAAATCGCACCAAACGGATTCCACCGTGCGAAGATGACGACGGCGAGCGCGATAAACCCTCGGCCGCCCGTCATGCTCTCGACGAACATGTTGAGCTGGCCGATGGACAGGAACACACCGCCGAGGCCGGCCAGCCCGCCACACGCAATCATGGCGGCATACCTGATGCGAAACACATTAATGCCGACCGAGTCGGCCGCGTTGGGATATTCACCCACCGAACGCAACTTGAGTCCCCATGTGGTGCGGAACAATACGAACCAGCAGACAAAGGCGAGCACCAGCGCGATATACACGAGCGCATTCTGCTGAAACAAAACCGGCCCGACAAATGGCAGCTCCGACAGGCCCGGAATATTCCATTGGGCGATCGACGGCGCCTTCGGCATCGTGCTGGTCAATCCGTAGACCACGCGATTGAGATAGCCGGTGAGACCCAGCGCCAGCAGATTGATCGTGATGCCGCACACGATCTGATCGACAACCAATGTCACGGTGAAAAAAGCAAAGAGCAGGCCGAGCAGGCAACCCGCGAAAAGTCCCGCGGCAATGCCGATCCAGGGATTGCCGGTACCCTGTGCGATCACAAAGCCGGCGAAGGCGCCGACGAGCATCATGCCCTCAAGCCCGACGTTGAGCACGCCTGCACGCTCCGCGATGATTTCACCGAGCGCAGCCAGCAGGATGGGCGTCGCCAGCCGGACCGCCGCCGTCAGCAGACCGATCCAGAACAGGTCACTCCACACTGCGTCCATACGCGCCCCCCGGGATCAGCCGTTTGCCGAGGCGTGACCAGTCGAAGTGCCGGATCGCGCCACGGCCGAGCACAAACAAAATAACCAGAGCCTGGATGACGTAGACCAGCGAGACAGGAACGCCGGTCGCCCGTTGCATGGCATCGGCGCCGACGCGCATCGCGGCAAACAGTACCGACGCAACCACGACACCGAGCGGATGGAGCCAGCCGAGCAGCGCCACCATGATAGCGGTATAGCCATAGCCGCCGGAGATATGTTCGAGCAGGCGCTGATGAACGCCTGAGACTTCGACCATGCCGGCAAGACCGGCCAGGCCGCCGGCGAGCGCGGAAATGATGATCCAGGTTCGCCCGACGGAAATGCCCGCGTATTTTGCAGCATCAGGGTTAGCGCCAACAACCCGGATACGGAAGCCGAAGGTCGAGCGCATCATCAGCCAGTAGATGATGATGGCCGCCGCCACAGCGATAAAATTGCCGGTGTTGAGCCGTGTCGGGATCAGCAGACGTGGAAGCACAGCCGATGCGGAGATGACATCGGTCTGCGGCATGAAGCCATCGGCTTCCTTCATTGGCCCGGTGACGAAGAAGTTCACCAGGAGGAACGCTACGTAATTGAGCATGATAGTCGTAATGATTTCCGAGGCGCCGAGCCGTGCCTGCAAGATGCCCGGAATCAGGCCCCAGACTGCACCGGCCGCGAAGCCGACCGTCACCATCACAGGCAAGGCGAGCACCATCGGCCAGCCGGACACGTTCAATCCGACCCACACAGCGCCGAGCGCGCCCATCAGAAGCTGACCTTCGGCACCGATGTTCCAGTAGCCGGCCTTGAATGCCAGTGCGATTCCGAGCCCGGCGAGCAGCAGCGGCGTCGTCTTGACGAGGACTTCCGCGACGCTGTTGACGGAGCCGAACGCGCCCATGAAAAGCGCGCTATAACCTGTCACCGGATTGGCGCCGGCGATCAGGATCAACACCGCACCGATGATAAGGGCCGCCACAACCGCAGCAGCCATCTCCGCGACAATGCGCAGCCCCGACTCCCCGTTCGATGCCGAAATCGACGCACGTTGCCCAGTCGTCATAGCGCGTGCTCCGCATGGGTGCCCGCGCCTATTCCAGCCATCATCAACCCGAGCTGCTCGCGTGTCGCATCGGCAGAGTCCAGGATACCCACGATCTGCCCTTCGAAGATCACGGCGATCCGATCTGACAGCGCGAGAATTTCCTCCAATTCCGTCGAGATCAGAAGAATGCCCATGCCCTCTCCACGCGCCTTCAGCAATTGCTGATGAACGAACTGCGTCGCGCCGATATCGAGCCCGCGCGTCGGCTGCACCGCGAGCATCGCGTCTGGCTGCCGGGAAAATTCGCGCGCCAGAATGACCTTCTGCTGGTTGCCACCGGACAGTGCACGGATCGCGGTATCCGGCGAATCCGTTCGGATGCTGAACTCGGCGATATGCCGCTTCGCATTTGAGGCGATCGCCTCCCGGTCGAGCGTCCGCCAGTGCGCGAACGGACTGTTCGCGTACATCTGCAAGATCAAGTTTTCCGCGATCGACAGATCGGGGACCACGCCGGTCCGTTGCCGGTCCTGGGGTACGTGACCAAGCCCGGCATCAATGCAGGCTTTCGGCGGCTTCCCTGTGCAATCCCGTCCATTGATGCGGATGCTCCCACGACTTGACTCGCGCATGCCGGCGACCACCTGAGACAGTTCGTTCTGGCCATTGCCGTCCACGCCGGCCAGTCCGAGGATCTCGCCACGGTGGACCACCAGGGAAATATTACGCAGCGCCGGCAGGCGCCGGTCATCGAGGCAATCGACCTCCTCTATTTCAACCACGGGCGCGCCGGCTTGCGATGGCGGCCGCTGGCTCGTGGCCTCGAGATCGCGCCCGACCATCATGCGCGCGAGCTCTTCCAATGAAGCGCCTTCCACACGCAAGGAGCCGACGGAGCGCCCCGCGCGCAACGCTGTGACCTGATCGCAAAGCGCTTTCACTTCCGGGAGCTTGTGCGTGATGAGCACGATGGCATAGCCGGCCTCGCGCAAGGCCTTGAGCACCACGAAGAAGTCATCAACTTCCTGCGGCGTCAGGACCGCTGTCGGCTCATCGAGGATGAGAATGCGCGCGCCCCGGAA